>JBKJRW010000163.1:0-2518 GCA_046593165.1 Gemmatimonadaceae bacterium | reverse complement strand
AGGTGCCGAACTATGGCAAGCCGAAGCGCGGGATACGGTTGGTGCCAGGGCTCACGATTGCGATCGAGCCGATGGTGAATATCGGGAAGCCGGGAATTCGGACGATGCCGGACAAGTGGACGGTCGTGACTGTGGATGGAACGCGGTCGGCGCACTTCGAGCACACTGTGGCGATAACGGAGGATGGGCCGAGGGTATTGACCGCGGCGTAGGTTCTTGCGGCGCCTTGTGGGAGAATGCGAAACGGTGTTCTCACCACAGCATAGATGAAGACAAGCCCTGGATCTGCTCGGAGTAGTTCCTCCGAAACGGATTCAGGCTTTTTTTATTGTCGAGCGAACTTTAATGAGTGAGTCCCTGCCGAGTATTGGGGGTGAGAGTCAAAATCGATTTCATCGTCTCGTGACGGCTCACATTTATCACAATTGTGTCTGTATGAAACCGACATCTCGTGATAGAGAATCGACATTTCGCAATCCAGGATACTGGTGTACGCTATGAGCGTGCACTCGGTCCGTCCTCAGCCATGCCGGACAAGTGGACGGTCGTCACGGTCGATTCTGTTTCTGGAGGTGGTTATGCGCTGCATTCGGTTGTGTTGGGCGGTCTCATTTGCCTTTCTTTTCGCGCTGCCGGCACAACTGGCAGCCCAGGCGCTGTACGGCACCTTCACCTCACACACCGACGGACAGACGGTATTCAGCCCGAACGTCACTATCACGTGGCAGGGTTGCAGCAACACGGAGCAGAGCTCATATCAGACTCGCGTAGGGCTCGTCCCGGTATCAACGACCCAGTCGAACGGCCTGCCGTGCCCCGACTACAGCATCGGTAAGAACTACTCCGCCTCGGCCACCCTGGCCAACGGGGCGAACCTGCTGTATCTGCGAGTCTGCGACCTGAGTTTTTGCGGCGAGGCGACCATCACGGTGTACTACGTGGCACCGGCCAGTGTCAGCGTCACACCCGATGGTGGTACGGCGCCGCCCCTGCCGCATCGCACGTCGAGCAGCTACGTCTTCAAAGTCAAAAACACCGGGGGACACTCGGCAACCGCCACGTTCACCTATGCCTGTACAGGCTCGCTCGGCTCGTGCACTGACGCGCCTCCGCCGGCTTTTCTCGTTCCGGGCGATTCCACGACTGTCACTGTTTCTTATTCGGGAGCCACCGTCGGCAGCGGCACGGCGACCTTGACGGCGACGTACAACACAAATCCCGTGGTAACGGACAACGGCTTCGTCAACGTGAACGTGACGGAGAATCCCATATGGGGTGTCAGCGTCGTTCCGCAGAACGCGTCTCAGACTGTGAGCGCTGGACAGGCACTGATCCAATTCAACGTGGCAGACACCAGCCAATACACCTCGGCTCCGTCGACGTTTGACTTCACGACAGTTGTCACACCCTCGCTGGGATCGTGCCCTCCGCCGGGATCGGTGACTCTTTACCCTGGCGACCTGCCCAACCGCGTTACCGTCACGTGCACGATCAGCGGCTCGGGAACCGGCGGATCGGTAAGGCTGAGGGCGTCGACCAATTCGCCTGCGCCATTCAGCGGGGAAGGGATCGCGAACCTCACGGTCGCGCCGACCTACAACGTATCGCTCACGGCTTTGAGCGCGAAGACAGAACCGGCGCGGACGACCAGGGATTCCGTCGCCTTCAAGCTAAAGAACAACAGCCAGAACTCCAGCCCGATTCCGTTTACGTTCGCACTAGGTTTTGCGGGCGTGGCGACACTCCTCGAACCTATCACCGGCGTACAGGTTGCTTCGGGAGACTCGGCGACCGTCCGCTTCCACTACAATGTCAGTTTGACCGGGACGACTGGTGAGATATCGCTGACTGCGACCTCTGTTGCGCCTTCGGTGACAAAAACGGTGAGCATCTTCACAACGCCGGACTACACCGTGAATGTCACGCCCGATGCGGCGTCGGTTACGGTGCCAGCCGGTACAAACACGACCGGATTCACGATCCAGAATACGAGCGCGAATACTCCCGGCCCTGTCACTTTCACTCTCACGGCCACATGCATGCCGGTCGCCTCATGCGTCTCGGCGCAGGACACAACGCGTCTTGCGCAGGGCGCCTCGAGCCCGAAGGCCGTGACCTTTGACGTGAGCAGCTCCGGGACCAGTGGCTCCGTTGCGCTTGCGGCCTCTTCAACTTCACCAGGCGTCCCCGCCGTCACTGGTACAACTCAGGTCACGAGGTCGACGGCGGTCACTTATCGCGTCAAGGTCACTCCTGCCGCTGCCTCTGTCACACTTCCGGCACAGACGACCGCTGACAGCGCCGTGTTCACAATTCAGAACACGAGCATCAATACCACCGGCCCCATCGAGTTCACTCTCACGCCGGCCTGCACGGGAATCGTGTCATGCCCTTCAGCGCCGCCGACAACGGTATGGTTGTGGCAGGGCGACTTTGCCACGAGGACGATCAGCTACGGCGTAAGTCTTAGCGGAGACAGCGGCTTTGTCTCGCTTGCGGCGACGTCAATATCGCCAAG
>JBKJRW010000059.1:0-23802 GCA_046593165.1 Gemmatimonadaceae bacterium | reverse complement strand
CGACCGCATTCAATACGATGTCGGTGTCGGCGCCCGTCGACGCTTCGATCAAACAGGCAGCGCCGGAACGCCATCCATCGCGCCTGGCCTCGCCGCCATCGACCAATCCCACATACCCCGGCGCGAACGCATCATCCTGCTCGGCGAGAAGCGCGGCGTTGCTGTGCGCCGTGAGTGCAGTCACGTGAAATTTCTCGCGATGTCTCGACACAACGCGCAACGCGGTCGTCCCGATCGACCCGGTCGAACCGAGGATCGCAACGCCGCGCATGTTCATCCCGGCGCCGGAAGCAGGAGGTGGCTGAGCAACATGAATGCGACCGGAAGGACGAACAACAGACTGTCGAACCTGTCCAGAATCCCACCGTGGCCGGGAAGCAGACGCGAGGAATCCTTGACACCAGCATCGCGCTTGAGGAGCGATTCCGCGAGATCGCCCACCTGTCCCACCACCGCGATCGCCAGTCCGAAAATCAGTATTCCAATTGGGGCAAGCGACAGCTTTGCGAATGGCTCGAGCAGGAACTGCACGTAAATCCACGCGCCCGCAATCGCGACGACAAGTCCGCCAATCGCGCCCTCCACCGTTTTTCCCGGACTTACCGAGGGAATGAGCTTGTGGCGGCCGAGAGTCCTTCCGAACGCGTACGCGCCGGTGTCGGTCGCCCACGTTACAGCGACCGGGAACATCACGAGCACCGTCCCGGCGAGCGCGCCGACCGCGTAATCGTGATAGCGCAATGGATACATGTACGCGACGAGCGCAGGGTAAATGATGCCGGCGACGGTTACCGAAAACGAGACCAGCGGCTTGCGCGCAGTGCCTCGCACCCAGATCACACTCGCGAGCAGCGCGAGAAATACCATCAACGCCGCGGTAAGCGTAACGCGATACACACCGAGGTAGCTGGCATGCACAAGCAGAGGAATGGCGGCAGCGAGAGAGATGCCGGCGATCTCGAGCGGCTCCAGGCCGCCTTCGCGCGCCATCCGGAAAAACTCCCACGCGCCAATCGCTGCTACCGCTCCGAGGGCGGCCGTAAAGATCCAGCCGCCGGCGTAGATGAGTCCGACCGTCAGCGGTGCGCCGACGAGCGCAAAGAGGATGCGTCTTGTGAGCTCGGACACGAGCTCAGACTTCCATGATCTCGGCTTCTTTTCCCTTAAGAAGTTCGTCGATTCGAGAGATGAAGTCGTCGTGCATCTTCTGCATGTCCTTCTCGGCGTGCTTGACGTCGTCCTCGCTCACGCGGTCGAGCTTCTTGAGCTTGTCGCGGCCTTCAGTGCGAGCGTGGCGAATACCGATGCGCGCTTCCTCGGCCAGCTTGTGGACCACCTTCACCAGCTCTCGGCGGCGTTCTTCGTTGAGCATTGGCAGCGGAACGCGAATGGTCCCGCCCTGGGATTGAGGGTTCAAGCCAAGGTCGCAATCGCGAAGTGCCTTTTCGATTGCCTGAATCTGTCCCTTGTCCCAGGGTGTCACCGTGAGAAGGCGCGGCTCCGGCGCCGATACGCTGGCCACCTGGTTGAGCGGCATCGTCTGTCCGTAAACCTCGACGCGGACCGTGTCGAGAAGGCTGGTGGAGGCCTTGCCGGTGCGGATGGACGCAAGCTCGCGCTTCGAACTCTCGAGCGACTTGTCCATCGCTCCACGCGAATCCTTGATGATCTGGGGAATGGTGCTCATTGAACGATTGTCCCGATGCGTTCGCCACTTACGGCGCGCGCAATGGCTCCAGGTGTGTTGATGTTCAGAACGATGACGGGCAGCTTGTTCTCCCGGCAGAGGGCGATGGCCGTCTGGTCCATGACTCCCAGCTCCTTGACCATCACGTCGCGGTAACTGATCTCGGTAAACAGCGTCGCTTCAGGGTCAATCTTCGGGTCGGCAGAGTAAACGCCGTCAACGCTCGTCGCCTTGATGATGACCTGCGACTTGGTCTGAATAGCGCGCAACGCTGCGGCAGTGTCGGTGGAAAAATACGGATTGCCAGTGCCCCCGGCGAAAATACACACCCGTCCCTTCTCGAAGTGACGAAGAGCACGGCGGCGGATAAACGGCTCCGCAATCTGTTCCATGTTGATAGCGGTCATCACGCGAGTCTCGACGCCGGCGCGCTCGAGCACATCCTGAACAGCCAGAGCGTTGATTACGGTGCCGAGCATTCCCATATAATCGCTGCCAACGCGATCCATTCCGAGCTTGGAGAACTGCGCGCCGCGCACGATGTTGCCGCCGCCGATCACAAGCCCAATGCCGGCTCCCATATCCTTGGCCTGCTTGATCTCACCGGCGATCCGGCCGAGTGTATCGAGATCGAACCCCGTTCCCTTCGCTCCGGCGAGCGCCTCGCCGGAAATCTTGAGAAGGACTCTGGAATACGCCGGCGAGGTCAAGGGGTGTTATTCCTCGCCCATCTGAAAGCGGACGAAGCGGCGAACCTGAATGTTCTCGCCGAGCTTCGATGACGCTTCCTTGATGAGGTCGCCGATCGATTTTTTTGGTTCCCGTATCCAGGGCTGATAGACAAGGCAGTTGTCCTTGTAATAGGACTCGACCTTCCCTTCAACCATGCGCTGAATGATGGCCTCGGGCTTGCCGCTCGCCTTGGCCTGCTCCTCTGCAATCCGGCGCTCGCTTTCCACCGTCTCGACAGGCACCCCGTCCTTGTCAACGGAGACAGGGGCTGCGCTCGCGATGTGCAGTGCGATCTCGCGCGCGAGGTTCTTGAAGTCATCGGTGCGAGCGACAAAATCCGTCTCGCAGTTGACCTCGACCATCACTCCGACTTTTCCATTGTGGTGGATGTAGCTGGTGATGATTCCCTCGCTCGTCTGCTTGCCTGAGCGCTTCTCGGCCTTGGCGATTCCCTTCACGCGAAGGTATTCGACCGACTTGTCCATGTCGCCGTTGTTCTCCTCGAGCGCCCGCTTGCTTTCCATCATGCCCGCGCCGGTCTTCTGCCGGAGCGCCATTACATCCTTCGCTGTAAACATCTTCAATAATCCGTAGTTGTGGTTCTCTGCGCCTACTCTCTCTGCCAGCTAAACGAACGCCGCCGGCTGAAGGCCGGCGGCGGGTCTGCCCGCAGGCAGTTGGAAATTAACTATCCGGGTTCTCGACGTCACTTCCTGCCTCGTCAGAGGACTCAGAGGCATCGCCCGCTTCTGGCCCTGCATCTGCCCCGTCGCCTCCCTCGGCTCCGCCTTCACCTTCTGCACCAGTCTTGAGGCGGGCGGCAACAGCTTCCGGCTTGGCGCGGCGTCTGCGCGGACGGCGCTTTTTCTTGCGGTCGCCTTCGCCTTCCGGCTCGGCGCCACGATCGGAGCTATACGTGTACGACTCGGTCTCTTCCGCTTCCTCGCGAATCGGTGCTTCACGGCGCGCTTCGATGATCGCATCGGCGATCGCCTGTGTCACGAGCTCGACCGACTTGATTGCGTCGTCGTTCCCCGCGATCGGCACGGTGATCAGGTCCGGATCGGCGTTCGTATCAACAAGAGCGATGATCGGAATGCCGAGCTTGTTCGCCTCGGCGACTGCGATGCGCTCCTTCTTGGAGTCGATCACGAACATGAGGCCGGGAAGGCGGCTCAGGTTCTTGATGCCCGACAGGTTCTTGGAGAGCTTGTCGCGCTGGCGACTCATCATGAGCTGCTCTTTCTTCGTGTAGTTCTCGAAGTCACCGCCAGCTTCGCTGCCGGCCTCGAGATCCTTGAGTTTCCGAACCTGCTTCTTGACGGTCTGGAAGTTGGTGAGCAGTCCGCCCAGCCAACGCTCGGTGATGTGCATCGCGCCGGCGCGCTCCGCCTCACCCTTCACGATGTTGACCAGTTGACGCTTCGTGCAGACGAAGAGAACGCTCTCTCCGCGCAGGATGACGTTACGGGCCAGGGTCCTTGCGATTTCCATCTGACGAAGCGTCTTCTGGAGATCGATGATATGAATTCCGTTGCGCTCCGCGAAGATGAAACGACGCATCTTCGGGTTCCAGCGACGGGTCTGGTGGCCGAAGTGAACTCCGGCGGCAAGCAGTTGATCGAGATTGGGCTCAGACATTCAGTGGATAGTCCTTTTAACGCTTGGAGAACTGGAACTTCTTGCGTGCTTTCGGACGGCCTGGCTTCTTCCGCTCGACCGCGCGTGCATCACGGGTGAGAAGTCCGAGGTCGCGCAGCTTGCGGCGATGTGTCTCGTCGAGTTTGACGAGAGCGCGGGCGACGGCGAGGCGAAGTGCACCGGCCTGACCGGTGAGTCCGCCGCCTTCAACGCGCGCCATGATGTCGAAGCGGCCGAGGGTGTCCGTCGCCGTGAACGGCTGCTGAATTGCGGCGACGTGCGCAGCGCGCGGAAAATAATCGCCGAGCGTGCGGCCGTTTACCTGCCATTTTCCTGAGCCGGGCTTCAGGTACAACCGGCAGCGCGCTTCCTTGCGGCGACCGATGGTGTGCGTGGTGGGACTCTCAGCCATCACTTCGTCTCACTCTTCTTGTTGAGGTCGAGCACCTTGGGCTGCTGAGCAGCGTGGGAGTGCTTGTCGGTCGCGAAAACCCGGAGCTTGCGTCGCAGGGACTGACGTCCGAGCGCAGTCTTCGGGAGCATACCGTATACCGCTTTCTCGATTACGCGCTCGGGGTGCTTTTCGAGCATGTGGGCGTAGGGCGTGAAACGCTCATGCCCCATGTAGCCGGTGTGGTGGAAGTAGCGCTTCTGCTCGCCCTTCTTTCCCGTGACACGCACCTTGGATGCGTTGATCACGATGACATTGTCACCAGTATCCATATGCGGCGTGTACATCGGCTTGTGCTTGCCGCGGATGATTCTGGCGACCTCTGCTGCGAGGCGGCCGAGGATCATTCCATCGGCGTCGACAACGTACCAGTCGTGCTGGATGTCTGTCGGGGTAGCGCTGTAAGTCTTCATGAGAAAGGGAGAGTCTGATCGTGCATAAGAGCCCGCACCGTAGGTCCGACTGACCACGGGTGCAGGCAAATAACTGTTAAACGCGATTTGGGACAGCCTCTAAACCTACGAATCGCAGGGGCTTAAGTCAACACAGGTAGAGCAGCGGTGTCGCCAACTTACTGCAATTCAAACTGTACCAGTACCGGAGCGGCGGGTAGTGTCCCCTTTCATTGTTACTCCAGCTTCATGTTTCGGAGCAACGCTCGGAATCTGGGATGCGTGTTTAGCGGAGCAAGCAGGAACGAGCCCTTGACGCCATAAACCGGCCCGGTGCGTTCGGCCACCGCACGCTCCAGCCAGTCCATTGCCCGATCAGCATCGCCGAGGCCGGTGTAGACGTATGCGAAATGGTATGGTGAGACGTACACGCTCTGCGCTCGCTCTTCGAGCTCCCGGAGTACCTCCCGTGCCTTCGCCCGGTTGCCGGTCATTGCATAGGCCTGTCCCAGCTGGGCCAGCCACATCGTGCTGTCCGGAGATGCCGACACGGCTCGCTCAAGCTCGGCCAGACCCTCGTCCTGCCTTCCGCTGAAGAAGTACGCCCACCCGAGCGTGGCCCGCGCGCGATCGAATGGGTCGAGCTCAACAGCGTTCTCGGCACTTACGACGGCCTGATCGAACCGCCCAGCGCGTATGAGCGCGGTCGCGATGTCCACGCGGTGAGCGAGGGGGTCCAGCTCCTGGGCGCGCAGCAACATCGCGATCGAGTCGTCATGACGCTCGAGCGCTCCGCAGAGGCGTCCGTACAAATCGTAGGTGTCGGCGCTGCTTGGGCTCAGCTCCAGTGCCCGCTTGAACTCGTGTTCGGCACCTGGCCAGTCGAACTCGCAGACCACCTTTGTGTACCCCATCGCACAATGCGCCGCGCCAAGCTCGGGATCGAACCGCAGCGCATTCGCCGCGGCGGCGGCGGCCCGCTGGTGCGCAACGTCGGGCGCCGCCACGCCAAGCTCGAGGAGCTCGATGTACGCCATGGCCACGTTCGCGTAAGCCAGCGCAAATGTCGGGTCACGAGCGATCGCGCGATCGAAGTAGTCGATCGCGCGCACGAGTGCCTCGGCCGTGTACCTGATGAGCCACTGTCGACCCTGCAGAAAGAGATGGTAGGCCATCACATTCTTCGTCGGCTCCCTGCGCACGCGTGTCTGCTCGTCCGCCGACAGCTCCGCTTCGAGCGCGGCCGCGATGTGAAGCGCGACCTCCGTCTGGATCGAGAAGATGTCAGTGATCTGCCTGTCGTACGTCTCGGCCCACAAGTGCCGATCGGTTTCCGTATCGATGAGCTGCGCCACGATGCGCACGCGGTCTCCGGCACGGCGCACGCTTCCGTCCAGCAGTGTCGCGGCACCCAGTCTCGTTCCGATTTCCTTCAGGCTCTGCTGTCGCTGCTTGAACGGCATCACCGAAGTGCGGGAGATCACTTTGAGTGCGCGGACCTTCGATAAGTGCGCGATGACGTCTTCGGTAATCCCGTCTGCAAAGTACTCGTTCTCCGGGTCCGCACTGAGATTGCGGAAAGGCAGCACCGCGACGGATGCTGGTCGAGTGCGGTCACCGGTATTGGACGCCGACGGGCGCTTCGTCCGCAACTGTTCCAGCAACGCGCCTAGTCCCGGATCGGGCTCCAGATCGAGGTCTACACGCCGGCGGTGGGCGTGCTCGCCCGCATGATGTTTCGCGCCCGCCCAGTCGCCTGCGTCGTCGAGCGCGCGAATCAAAGCCTGGGCATGCACGCCCGAATGTGGATCGGCGGCGACCAGTCGCAGGCAAGTGCCCACCCTCCCATGCACGTCTCCGGCAAGCCTCTGCTGCTCCGCGAGCTTTAGTAGCGCGCCTACGTACGCATGCAACATCTCGCTACGCCGTTCATCGAGCCAGTAGCCGAACTCGGTAGACTCGTCCAGGTGGAATCCATCCAGCAACGGACCGGTGTAGAGCTGCACGACACGCTCTGAAAGGTCTGCGGCGATCGCGATGCGCAACTCGTGCAGGTCGCACACCAGGCGAGTTGGGTTCAGAAGAAGCCCGTCGCCAGTCGAGGCGATAACTGCTTCGCCGAGCGCCGAGCGCAGCACATGCACTGCGAGGTTGAGCAATCGGCGCGCGTTGGCAAGGTCTCGCTCGGGCCAGAGGAGCGCCATCGCCCGGTCGCGGGAGAGTGGCTGTGGCCATGAAGCGACGATGAGCGTCAACAGCGCGATGCGGTGACGCTGCGCCGGTGGGCCGGCGAGGGGAACATCTCTGGAGCGCAGGCACGCGCCCCCGAGCAGTTGGACCGTAATCATTGTCTCTCGTCTGCCGCTAATCCGTGGCTAACTCTGAGCGCAAGGAGCAGTTAATCGCCCCCGCTCATGTTACGCGTGGGTACAAGATCACTTACACCACACGAGGCCACAATGAGACGGACGACACAACTGCTTGCCGGGATCGCACTGCTGGGTGGATGCGGCGGAGAGCCAACCGCCACCGACGCCACCGCCGACATTCAGCCGCGGTCGGCAGTAACCCAGGCGTCGGGGGCAGCCGAGCACAAGGATCTCGCTGCGTTACGCGCGGCGACGGCGCGATTCCATCGCATCGACGTCGCGCAGGCGGCAGGATACGACACCCAGTTCCCCGCGGGCTGCTTCACGAGCGCTGCTGGCGCGATGGGATTCCATTTTCTGAACGGTACGAAGCTCGGTACGCTCAACGTGACCGAACCACAGCTGTTGCTGTACGAGCCGAAAAAGAACGGCAAAATGAAGTTGGTCGGCGTCGAGTTCATTCTGCCGGGAGCGGACACCGACACACCGCCGGTCCTGTTCGGTCAGACGCTCGAGTACAATTACACTTTCGGCGTGTGGGCGTTGCATGTCTGGGCGTGGGAGAATAATCCGCAGGGCATCTACGCCGACTGGAATCCACGGGTGACATGCGCGTACGCCTCTACCGTGTCCACCGCAAACAGCCACTGATCAACCTCGACCCCTGAGCGGAGAACTCCAATGCCGAAGTACATCATCGAACGTGAGATCCCGAACGCGGCAGCCTTTTCTGCCGCAGACCTGAAGAGCATCTCGCAGCGCTCGTGCGCCGCACTGCAGCAGCTCGGCCCCGACATTCAGTGGGTGCAGAGCTTCGTGACCGAGGACAAGATCACCTGCGTATACATTGCCTCAAGCGCCGAGCTGATCCGGGAGCACGCCAGACTCGGAGGATTTCCGGCGGATCGCGTACTCGAGGTGGCGACGACCATCGATCCGACGACGGCAGAATTGAACGAGCTTGCTGCGGCGGTGGCGTAGGCCGGGATGGAAACATTCGCGAACACTTGAATCGGTTGACCGTCGCCGTTGCGACGGTAACCTATTTTTCACGCAAACTCAGGAGATCCTGTGCGCTATCACTTGACGAACACGTGTTATCTGACCTGTCTGCTACTCGCGCCGACAACCTCGCTCCTCGTCTCGCCCAGCGCATCCCATGCGCAGGGTAACCCGGCCGCTTCGGCAGCTCCAATGTCCGCCGACCTTCGGACGGCCCGATCCGCACTTGCCAAATACAACGACCCTCTCGCGGCAGTGAAGGATGGATACTTCTCGACGCTCGCCTGTATAGATTTCCCGAAGGGTGCGATGGACGGCTCCGTCGAGTATCCTCCGGGTGCGATGGGCGTTCATTTCCTGAACGCCGCGAACATCGGCCCAAAGCTCGATCCTACCAAGCCGCAGGTGCTCATCTATGAGCCCGTCGGCGACAAGCTCGTCCTGGCCGGTGCAGAATGGTTTGTTCCGGTCGAGGCTGCGGGTGGCACGGCACCAGCGATATTCGGACAGACACTTGCCGGTCCGATGAACGGACACGAGCCGATTATGCCCGCGAGCCTGCGCCACTACGATCTCCATGTGTGGCTCTGGAAGGACAATCCGCGCGGAATGTTCTCACCGACAAATGCGACGTTGAAATGCGCCCCGGAGGCCACTTACACGGTGGCTATCGGGGCAGGTCACCACTGAAGCTACTGCGGATCGCCGAAGAGCCGCGCGGGCCTGTTGGTCTGCGCGGCTCTTTTCACGCACGTTCTTCCGTCAGTGTCAACTCATTCCGGCGGTGAGCCTCTTCAGCTGAGCGCGGTACTCAAGCGGTACTCAAGCGGTACTCAATGAGAACGCGCAAGCTGGTTCAGCGCGTCACCGGCCAGTTCAAGAGCCGCGGTACCCCCGCCTCATTGACGGCGTCCGCATACGCTGTATACTACCCGAATAGACTAATCGGTCTATTCACGGCCTTGGCCAACGCACAGGAGGCACGACCATGCGAGTCACAAAAGAGAAAGTGGACGTCCGGATGGATATGATTGGCCGCTCATTGCAGGCGGCGCTTCGTTGTTCATTGTTGCTCTCGTTGGTTTTGGTCGGCTCGGCCGCCCAGGCACAATCGCCTTCTCAAGAGCAGGCACTTACGCGGACTGCCCGTGATGCGCAACTCAAGTGGGGGCCCTGCCCGCCGTTCTTGCCCAAGGGATGCGGCATCGCCGTTCTGCACGGCGACCCTGCAAAAGACAACGTCGACGTGTTCCTTAAAGTGCCCGCCAAGTCGACCATTCCGCTCCATTGGCACACTTCGGCAGAGCGTATGGTGCTGGTAGCAGGCGAGCTTCATGTCACCTATGACGGTCAGAAGATGGCGGTTCTCAAGTCGGGCACTTATGCGTACGGTCCCGCCAAACGACCACACATGGGCTACTGCGCGAGCGCCGTCCCGTGCGTCCTCTTCATCGCCTTTGAATCGCCGCTGGACGCAGTACCGGTCGAAGGCCAATCGAGATAGGATCGTTGCCGGCCACAATGCAACCGACCCATTCAACCAAGCAGCGCCTGCTCGATGTTGGCATGGGAATGTTGCTTGAGCATGGCTACCACGGACTGGGCATCCAGGCCCTGCTCGACGCCGCGCGTACGCCCAAGGGTTCGTTCTACCATCATTTCGAGGACAAAGAAGATTTCGCGCTCCAGGTCATCGACCAGTACATGCAGCACGTGCATGCGGGCCTTGACGATTGCCTCGGAGACAAGGACCGGCCACCGCTCGAGCGGGTGCGCCGGTTCTTCGAGGCGACGCAACAGAGCTACAAGAAAGAGGGGTACCTGGGCTGCCTCCTGGGCGGGCTCGGGCAGGAACTGTCGGGCGTGAACAAGCTGTTCCGGCGCAAGATCGAGAAGTGCTTTTCCGAGATCGCGGAGCGGACCGCCGTTTGTCTTGAAGAGGCGCGGCAGCGAGGCGACATCCCAGCCGAATCCGACACGCGCCGCATGGCAAGCCTGCTGGTGGACTGCTGGGAGGGAGCAGCACTGCGAAGCCGGCTTCGGGGGAACGCCGCGCCGCTCACCGCGATGCTCGACTTTTTCTTCCAGTCGGCAGTCGGGCGTTGAGCTGTGTTCGCTAGCCAAGGCCGGCGACGGCGCCCGCTCGCGCACAACGCCAAAGGGATTTTTCTACAGGGTCAAAGTCCGCGCTAAGCGGTGCGCCGCTTTGTGGCGCGTCCGCTCGAACGCGAAGTTAGGCGTGAAGGTTTCTCGACAAGACGGCCTGCGACGTACTTGTGCAGGACGCTCGCTATGAAGGTCTGATACGGCAGTCCTTCCTCAAGTGCGCGCGCCTGAATATCCATCAGGTCTGGCGATGAGAGCCGGATATTGACACGCCTTTCCTTGATAAAAGTCGCCGACGCAGCCGCCTTGAACTTGATAAGGTCTGCTTTGGTCGGGGAGATAGACTTCAAAACACCACCCTCATAAGCCTTCAGCATGTCTTGTTCGAATTTCTCAGGGCGTTTCATCACGGTTTCTCCTCAGCAGGTAATCGCGGGTGGCCTTCCGGCTCGGGATGACGGTCTTTAGAAAGTAGTACTCTGGTTCTTCAACAAAAGGCACCAGGTGCACATAGCCATCGAGAGCGACAATGAACACGAGCTGGTTCGGATATTTTCCGCTGTTAGGGTGCCGTACGATGTCAAGCAGCCCGTTTGCCTCAACCGCAAGAACGACTTCCTCGAAAGAAATCCCACGCTCGGCCTTCAGTTCATCGTTCTTGTCATGATTCCAGCGAAATGGTTTCATTTCTGTACACTATTTCATTTCTGCACACTAATGCAATGTGTGCCTAATGTCACCATCGCGAGCGAACGCCAAACGACCTGGGACTAAGCTGCGCCTCAGCAACGCTGGGCCCGTTTATGCCGCCGAACTGGTGATTACGGCCTGGATGCAGTCGGGCAAGGCCGTTCTAACCGTCGAGCTCCACCAGAACAGTCCCCTTTTCGACCGTCCTCCCGGGAGAGACGTGGACGGCCCTGACCTTTCCCGACGCTGACGATCGAAGCTCATTCTCCATTTTCATCGCTTCCATCACGACTAGCGCCTGACCGGCCTCGACCTCGTCTCCCACCGACACGCTCACCCGCACGATGAGCCCAGGCATCGGCGCGACGACGGGAGCAGGTCCGGTGGACTTCGAAGCCGCCGCGGTGATGTCGCGTATGGTGCGGGTCCGCTCATCCAGAGCTTCCCCCTCGAACCGGTGTCCATCGACCCACAAGGTGTACGAGCCCCGGACGGCGCCGCGTCGGGCAACAACTCGATGCACCTCGCTCCCTATTGTCACCAGGCGAACGGGCGTGCCATCGAGATCCTCGAGATGGGCGGCAATCACGTCGCCATCGATGGTTGCCTCGCCCCCCGCGATCTCGACCTCCCGTCGCTCACCGTTCAAGTCGACGATGTACTTCATGCTGCTTCCGGAACGAGCTCACAAACCGTCTCGACATGGGCGGTCTGTGGAAACATGTCGAATGGGACAAGCGAAACTATTCGGTAGCCAGGCAGCCGCGCCACGTCACGAGCGAGGGTCGCGGGATTACAACTGACGTAAGCAATAACACTCGGCTTCACCATCGCATTTTCCAGTGTCTCCGTCACCCGCTGATCGACTCCAGCGCGCGGCGGATTGAGGATGACTGCATCGGCGGGGAGCAAATTCGGAAGCGCCTCCTCGACCCTCGCGCGCATGGAAACCGAGCCCTCTGGAAGCTTGAGTGCGCACCACCTGGCGGCATCGTTGTCGAGCTCGATCGCGGTCACTTTCACTCCCTGCCTGGCGAAAGCGATTGCCGTATCCCCGGCGCCGGAATATGCATCAACTAACACCTTAGGTGAATAAGCCGAAACTATTGCTACCACGTGCTTTCTGAGTTCCGTCGCAACCTCTTTGTTAACCTGTGCGAAAGAAGCAACAGGCGGCTGCAACGAGCGCGGGGGACGCCGATCACCGATGATGCTCCGGGCTCCATCGTCGTTCTCCCACCACGCCGCTGCAAGGGGTTTAACATGCTCGAAAAAATCTGAGGCATTGGGCCATCTCGTACCGCCAGTCATCACAAAAATAGGACCATCGCCAGTTATCCGCACACTGCCTCGAACTGCCTGTACCGGGGGGAAAAACAAGGATTCCGCCATTACCGCCTTCCAGGCCGAAACAACACGAGTGTCTGTTATCGGGCAATCCTTGAGCGAGAAGATGCGCGCCGGATTGTCGTATTGATGGAGGCCGGCGATCCATTCGCCGCTCGACTGACGCCGCATGGCCAGGGTCAGCTTCGATCGGTATCGCCATTCATTGGCACTCGGCCGCACCTCATCCCACTCAAACTTTCGCTTCCCGATGCGCTCCATCGCGTCGCGGATGATCCGTCGCTTCGCCCTCAGCTGCGACGCATACGACATATGCTGAAGCTGGCAGCCGCCGCATTTATCGACCGTGTAGTGGGGACATGCTGGTTCGATCCGCTCGTCGGAGGGTCGAGCGACGGTCCGGAGCGCCCCGCGGGCAAAGCTTCCCTTCCCGCTGATGCGTGCCGTCACCAGCTCGCCCGGTGCGGTGCGGGGCACGAAAACTACCAGGCCGCTGTTTCGACCGACGCCGTCTCCACCGGCGGCTATCGACTCGATTTCCAGCGAGATCATCTGAGACACTCAGCGCAAACCCCCGCGGCGTGCCGCCCGCCCCCAAGCGCTTTGCCCGTCGCTATCGGTCGGCCTTGCATCCGAGTTCCGCTGCACCTGATCGGCCCGCGACCCAACCCGATGCCGGTCCCTGTCCGCAAAAAGGGCGGCGGCGATGGCCGCAGCCCGCGCCGCAGCAGGCGGCGGCGCGACGGCAGCGAGGCTTGGAAGTCGCCGCTCGAGCCACTGAATTTCGATTTCCCCTCGCCTGAACTCGTCGTCTTCCATCAGTCGCAGGTGGAAATCGCGCGATGTATCCACGCCTTCTATAATGAGCTCCAGAAGCGCGCGGTGCATCCGCTCTACGGCCAGTTCACGCGTCGGAGCCCACACTATCAGCTTCGCGAGCATCGGATCATAGTGCAGGCCGATCTCGCTGCCAGTCTCGATGCCGCCGTCCCACCTGACGCCCGGTCCGCTGGGGAGGTGCAGGTACTCGATCCGCCCGGTTGAAGGCAAAAACCCGTTCGCCGTGTCCTCGCTCGTGATACGGCACTCCATCGCCCAGCCATGCGGGACGATCTCGCTCTGCACGAAAGGCAGCCGCTCTCCTGACGCGATGCGGAGCTGCCACTGAACGATGTCAATTCCCGTCACAAGTTCGGTAACTGGATGTTCCACCTGGAGGCGGGTATTCATTTCGAGGAAGTAGAAACTTCCATCGCGGTCGAGCAGAAATTCGCAGGTCCCGGCGTTCACGTATCCGGCGGCTCGCGCGACACGAACGGCAGTCTCTCCCATCGCCCTCCGCAACTCGGGCGACACCGCTATGCTCGGTGCCTCTTCGACCATTTTCTGATGGCGACGCTGCACCGAGCATTCGCGCTCGCCCAGCGAGAGAATATTGCCGTGGGTGTCGGCAAGAATCTGTATCTCGACGTGCCGCGGCCCATCGATGTACTTCTCGACGTACACAGCGTCGTCTCCGAACGCGTTTTTCGCCTCGCGGCGCGCGGCATCGAGGGACGACTCCATCTCCGACTCTTCGCGGACGACGCGCATTCCCTTGCCACCCCCGCCCGCCGCCGCCTTCAATAAAACGGGATATCCGTACTGGTCGGCCACCGCTTTTGCTGCCGCAGCGTCGCGCAGAGCTTCTGTCGTCCCCGGCACCACCGGAACGCCATGCTGCACCGCGAGCGTTCGCGCGGCAGTCTTGCTTCCCATCGCGGCAATCGCTTCCGCGGGCGGTCCAATCCATATGAGACCCGCGTCACGAACTGCGCGAGCGAACCACTCGCGCTCGGAGAGAAAGCCGTACCCGGGATGAATCGCATCGGCGCCGAAACGCAAGGCAGCCTCGATGATCACGTCTCCCTTCAGGTAACTCTGGCTCGAAGGTGCAGGGCCGATGTTGACAGCTTCGTCGGCCTCCCGGACGTGTGGAGCGCGTGCGTCCGCATCGCTGTACACGGCAACACTTCGAATTCCCGATTCACGGCAAGCGCGGATCACCCGGAGCGCAATCTCGCCGCGGTTGGCCACAAGGACTTTGGTTATCAACTGATGACTACAGTGGAATGTTGCCGTGCTTCTTGGGCGGATTCCTGTCACGCTTGCCCTTCAGCGAATCGAGCGCTTCGATCAGTCGAGGCCGCGTGTCGCGCGGATCAATGATGTCGTCCAGATACCCGCGACCCGCAGCGATATAGGGATGGGCGAATTTTTCGCGGTACTCCTCGATCTTCTCTTCAGTTGCCTTCGCGGGATCGGCGCTCTCGGCAATTTCTTTCCTGAACAGGATCTCGACGGCGCCCTTGGGGCCCATCACCGCGATTTCCGCCGTAGGCCACGCGACGTTGAAGTCTCCACGAATGTGCTTCGAGCTCATGACGTCATATGCCCCGCCATAAGCCTTGCGCGTGATGACGGTGAGCTTGGGCACTGTCGCTTCGCAATAGGCGTACAGAAGCTTGGCGCCGTGCTTGATGATGCCGCCGTGCTCCTGCGCCACGCCGGGCAGAAATCCCGGAACATCCTCGAACGTCACCACCGGAATGTTGAACGCGTCGCAGAATCGAATGAAGCGTGCGGCCTTCACTGAAGCATTGATGTCGAGCACTCCCGCCAGCACGGCGGGTTGGTTCGCGACGATCCCGACGCTCGTTCCCCCGAGATGCGCGAAGCCGCAGATGATATTGGCGGCATAATCCGCCTGCACTTCGTAGAAAGTCCCGTCGTCGATCACACGGCCGATCACGCCGTGCATGTCATAAGGCTTGTTCGGATTGTCCGGAACGACATCGAGCAGAGCTTCGTCGCGGCGGTCGCGCGGATCAGTCGCCGGTCCGCGAGGCGGATCGTCGATGTTATTCGACGGCACGTAGCGGAACAGCTCCCGGATTGCCTGAATGCAGGCAGGCTCGGAATCGTGAGCGAAGTGCGCGACCCCCGACACTTCCGAATGCGTGGCGGCACCGCCGAGTTTTTCCATCGTAACGTCTTCGTGAGTTACCGTCTTCACGACGTTGGGTCCCGTGACGAACATGTACGAGCTGCCACGAACCATGTACGTGAAGTCGGTGATCGCGGGCGAGTACACCGCTCCTCCGGCGCACGGGCCAAGAATCGCCGAGATCTGAGGCACCACACCCGACGCGAGTGTGTTGCGCAGGAAGATTTCGGCGTATCCACCGAGCGAAACGACCCCTTCCTGAATGCGGGCGCCGCCCGAGTCGTTGAGGCCTATTACGGGCGCGCCGTTCCTGATGGCGAGGTCCATGATCTTGCAGATCTTCTCGGCGAACGCTTCGGAAAGTGATCCGCCGAAGACTGTGAAGTCCTGGGAGAACACGTACACGAGGCGGCCCTCGATGCGACCGTGGCCCGTGATGACGCCGTCGCCGAAATAGCGTTCATTCTCCAGGCCGAAATCGTGCGATCGATGGACAACAAACCGATCGAGCTCCACGAACGTCCCTTCGTCGAGAAGGAGATCGAGACGTTCACGCGCCGACAGCTTGCCCTTGGCGTGTTGCGCCTTCACGCGTCTTTCACCACCGCCTTGTTCGGATTCGGCGCGGCGCCGCTCCAGCAGCTCGAGTTTCTCTCGCATGCTCATAGGGGCGAAAAGCTAACCTCGCGGCGGGGGGGCATCTACCCTCGGGACACCGATGCTTGCACCAAACTGTCGTACGACTACATTCGGCGGTCTGATGAAGAGACGGCAATGACCTCGGCGATCTGGCATCGCAACTACGACGAAGGCGTTCCGACCACGCTCCACCCTTACCCGGAACGTACGCTTGTAGACTACCTTCGCGAAACAGCGGAAGCGTGGCCTGGCCGCACCGCGCTTATCTTCAAGGGCGCGAAAGTCTCGTACGGACAACTCGACAAACAGAGCGACCGCTTCGCGTCGGGACTCGCGTCGCTCGGCGTAAAACGCGAAGACCGCGTTGCGATCATACTCCCGAACTCTCCACAGTTCATCATCGCCGAGGTCGGCGCGTGGAAAGCCGGCGCGATCGTCTGCCCAATCAATCCGACCTATACCGACCGGGAGCTCGAGGATGCACTGAATGCGACTGGTGCCGAAACCGCAGTGGTGCTCAATCGATTTTACCCCAAGATCAAGGCGCTTCAGTCACGCACATCGCTGAAGCGACTGGTCGCCACGGGAATCAAGGACTATTTGCCACTCCGCACCCGCATCGCCTACACTCTCGTGAGAGAAAAGAAGGATGGCGACCGCATCACCGTGGAGAAGGGCGACGTGCGATTCAAGCAGCTCCTTCGAAGAAATTCTCGCAAGTCAAAAGCGCTGATTCCCGTGCGGCCGGACGATCAGGCAGTGATCCTGATGAGCGGTGGCACCACAGGCACGCCCAAAGGGGTGGTCGGCACGCACCGCGGGATGGTGACGTCGGGACTTCAGCTGCAGGCCTGGCTCAAGCCCCTGATGCATGAATGGACGGACACGATCATGGTGCCTCTCCCGCTTTTTCACACGTATGCCAACACCGGCGTTCAGAGTCTCGCGTTCATCAACCACAACCCGCTGTCGCTGACTCCGAACCCACGTGAACTGCGCGATGTGCTCGACGAAATCAATTCGGTAAGGCCAGCGTTCATTTGTGCCGTCCCGACTCTCCTCAACGGACTTCTCGGTCATTCGATGACGAAAAGCGGCAAGGTGAACTGGGGCAGCATCAAGCTTTGCTTCTCCGGCGCCGCCGCCCTCATGGCCGATACAAAGCTTCGCTTCGAGGAGCTCACCGGCGGGGTAATTGTCGAGGGATACTCTTTAACTGAAGCGCAGATGGCAGTCGTCGCCAATCCCGTTCTGGGGCTGAAGAAGATCGGATCGGTGGGAATGCCGCTTCCCGACGTCGATATCATGATTGTCGATTCAGAAGATGGACTCACGCGCCTGCCCCTCGGCGGCTTCGGCGAGATCGTGATCCGCGCGCCGCAACTCATGCAGGGCTACTGGCGCCGCCCGGAAGAGACACTGGAAATGATACGTCACGACGATTCGGGCGATCGCCTTCTGTACACCGGCGACCTCGGATACATCGACCCGGACGGCTACCTCTTTATTGTCGATCGAAAGAAAGATCTCATCAAGACCAGCGGTTATCAGGTGTGGCCGCGGGAGATCGAGGAAATCATCTCCGCCCATCCGGCGGTGCATGAGGTTGGCGTCGCGGGGCTACCCGACAAGATGCGCGGCGAAAAAGCGAAGGCCTGGATCGTTCTCATTCCGGGAGCCACCGTAACAGAAGCGGACATCAAGAAATGGTGCCGTGAGAGGCTCGCTCATTACAAGGTACCGGCAAAGTACGAGTTCGTGGTTGAGCTTCCGAAGACTCAGGTCGGGAAAGTGCTGCGCCGCGTCTTGCGTGAATCGGAGCGTGACGACCCGCCGGCGACGTAGACTCGACAAGTAACGGTCTGGCATAGGCAGACGCGAAAATCTTGCGGGTCAGGTACGCATTGGCGATCATTGAACGAGCGGCACCCCACCTCAAACGCGGCACGTACCTACAATGGGAAGTTTGCGTCTTATCGTCACCGATGAGATCGATCCGGAAGGAGTCGATCTGCTTCGGGCCGAGCGATCGTTCACGGTCGATGAGATTCCAACTCCGAAGCCGTCAGACCTGCTCGACATTATCGGCAACTACGACGCCTTCGTGGGCCGAAGCGCGACTCGACTCCCTGCCGATGTATTGAAGCGCGCCACCCGCCTCCGCGTAATCGGGCGCGCGGGAGTCGGCACCGACAACATCGACATTCCGGCCGCGACCAGCCTTGGCATCGCGATCATCAACGCGCCGGGCGGCAACACTGTCGCAGTAGCTGAGCTTTTCTTTGGCGCCCTCATTGGGCTCGTGAGGCACGTGCCTCGCGCTGCGCAGTCAATGCGCGAAGGACGATGGGACCGCAGCCAGCTCCTCGGCACCGAGCTTCGCGGCCGTTCACTCGGAATTGTCGGCCTCGGGCGAATCGGGGGAGAGGTAGCGGCGCGCGCCCGCTCTTTCGGCATGAGTTTGACGGCTTATGATCCCTACGTTACCGACGAGCGATTCGACCTGCTGCGCGTCGCTCGAGCGAGTTCTCTCGAGGAACTGCTGGCTGCATGCGACGTGATCACGGTTCACACGCCGCTTACGCCGGAAACGACGGGGATGATCGGCGCCGCGGAACTGCGCCTCCTCCCGGGCGGCGCAATCGTGGTCAATCTCGCTCGCGGTGGAATCGTCGAGGAGGCTGCGCTGTCGAGCGCTCTGGCTGACGGCACGCTGGGTGGAGCAATTCTCGATGTCTACGCACACGAGCCGCTCGACGCCGCGAGCCCGTTACGATCGCTCCCCAACGTTGTCCTGACGCCGCACCTCGGCGCGTCGACTACCGAAGGTCAACGGAGCGTGGCCGTCGATGTCTGCGCCGCCGTTCGCGATGCGCTGCTGAGTGGTGAGCTGTCCCGTGCAATCAACGTCGTCGGCGGTGTAGACGGCCGATGGGATGAGATACGACCAGCTCTGGTGCTCGTGCGGAGAATGGCGTCGATCGGGAGAGCGATGCTTGCCGACCGCGGCGCGCGTGCAGTCGACTCGATTTCGTTGCGGGTGGGCCGCGATCTCGCTGAAGCCGGTAACCTTCTTGTCGCGAGCGCCGCTGCCGGTGCTCTCGACTCGATCATCGACGGCGTGCGGCTGAACCTGGTTAATGCCCGGACTCTCGCAGAAAACCGCGGCATCTCGCTTTCCGTCACGACCGCGCGTTCGCACGACCCCGACAATGGCGTGCATGTCACTGTGCGATGCGGGACTCGGGAATTGACTGTAGCGGGAGTGGCTCCCGCAGGCTCGGGCCCTCGCCTGACCCTGATCGACGGATTCGCTGTCGATGTGACCCCGCGCCGAACGCTCCTCGTGCTCACCAACGCCGACGTTCCCGGCGTCATCGGGCGGGTCGGCACACTGCTCGGCGACGCCGAGGTCAATATTGCCGAGTACCACCAGGCACGTTTGTCGGAGGGTGGCGATGCGCTCGCTGCGGTTTCGGTCGATGGGCACATAACGCACAGTGTGCGAGATCGGCTTCTTGCCCTGCCCGACATACGATCTGCCACGGTGATCGACTTTGCGCGCCTCGACCCTGCTGGAGAAGAATCCTGGTCGTGACGCGCGACCCAGACGTGCTTCGGGCGCACGCTCGCGATGCATCGGGGCTGGAGATGGTACCAGACGCGGTTGCCCGCGCGGAGAGCAACGACGATGTAGTCGAGGTTGTTGCCGGTGCAGCCGGATCGGGCGACACAGTGACCGCTGCGGGGTCACAGACGAGCATGACCGGGGCATCCATCACTGATCGCGGTGTTCTCCTCTCGCTTGTCATGATGAACCGAATACTCGATGTGGACGCTACAAGGGCGATTGCGAGAGTCGAGCCGGGAGTGACGATCACCCAGCTCAATCGGGAAGCTGCTGCCTCTGGACTTCTGTTTGCGCCTGACCCGACCAGCGAGCAGGACGCGACCATTGGCGGAGCCATCGCATGCAACGCATCGGGCGCGCGTTCACTCTATTATGGAGCGACGCGCAGGCATGTTCACGGTGTACGTGTTGTCCACGCTGACGGCTCCATTGCGTGGTACCGCCGCACACACCCGGAGAAAAACACTGTCGGCTACGCTGCCGTCCAGGATCCGGTGGACTGGTTTATCGGAAGCGAAGGCACTCTTGGCATCGTGATCGAGGCGGAGCTTTCGCTCGTGAAGTTACCCGGGCACACTGTTGGTCTCGCCATTCCCTTCACTTCCGAGAGCGCTGCGCTCCGCTTCGTAATCGCGGCGCGTGAAGGACAATCTGGGCGAACCGCCCGCTGCCTCGAGTTCTTCGACGCCACGGCGCTTGGCATTGCCGGCAACGCTTCGCGGGAGCGATGGCCAGACGGTGCCGAAGCGATGATATATCTGGAGGATGACGCCGGGGAGGCAGGCAATGTCGAGAATGTTCTGGAGGCGTGGCTCGAGGCGGCAGGCAATCATCAGGCCCTCACCGATGACATTCGCGTTTTCGACGGAGCGCAGAATCTTCGCGACGCGCGTGCGATGAGACACTCGGTTCCGGCGACTATGAACGAACGCGGCGCCGCTCATCGAAAGAATGGTGGAAGAAAAGTCTCAACGGACTGGGCCGTTCCATATGCGAGGCTGGCTGACGCGCTCGCGGTCTCACGCGATGCTGTCGAGCACCATGGAGCTCCGCTCGCGGTCACGTACGGGCACGCAGGCAACGGGCATCCGCATCAGAATTTCATCGCTGAGGATGCCGCGGCGCTGGGAAGAATCAATGCCGCCGTCGAGGATACGCTGAGATGCGTGATACAGATGGGCGGGACAGTTTCGGCAGAACACGGGCTCGGG
Source organism: Gemmatimonadaceae bacterium (assembly GCA_046593165.1). Taxonomy (GTDB): domain Bacteria; phylum Gemmatimonadota; class Gemmatimonadetes; order Gemmatimonadales; family Gemmatimonadaceae; genus UBA4720. The sequence goes on along the minus strand of JBKJRW010000059.1, from coordinate 2,918 downwards.
AAGATCAAGCAGGCGTGGATCGGGCTTCAGCTCTCGGCGCGCCAGATCGCCGTGATGCGGGCGATCAAGTATGCACTCGATCCAGCGGGTGTTTTCGCTCCGGGGAACGTCCTGTGACCCTCGCGTTGTCGCCACGCTTCGCGACGGTCGCCCTCGACGTCGACTCGACTCTTTGCGGCATCGAGGGTATCGACTGGCTCGCGGCGCGCCGCGGCGCCGATGTCGCGGCAAAGGTTGCCGCGCTCACCGACAGGGCAATGCGCGGTGAGCTGCCTCTCGAGGATGTCTACGGTGAAAGACTGTCCATGGTGCGGCCGCGGCGCGAGGATGTAGACGCTCTTGGCCGAGCCTACATCGAGACGATCGCGCCGGGCGCCGTCGATGCCATCGCGTCCTGGCGGTCGAGGGGCGTGTGCGTGATTCTGCTGAGCAGCGCCATCCGGCACTCGATCCTGCGCGTCGCGCAGTATATCGGCCTCGGCAGCGAAGAAGTGCACGCGGTGGACGTGAAATTCGACGCGATCGGAGCATGGTCAGGATTCGACAGATCGTCTCCCTTGACCACAGCGGTGGGAAAGCGTGAGATCATCTCGAAGCTCGACCTTCCCCGCCCTATCCTGGCAGTCGGAGATGGCAGCACCGATCTCGCTATCCGCGGGGCGGCCGATGCCGTATTTGCCGCGTTCAATGGATTTGTTTCGCGTCGCGAAGTGACCGAGAAAGCCGACTTCATGGTTTCTTCGTTTGAAGAGCTTACAGATCTTGTACTCGGCAACGGCTAAAGCCGGATAAAGGCAGCAACCGCGCAACAGGAGTTACTCCTGTTCGTGGTTGCTTTTTTTGCTGTTCAGCCCTCTCACCTCTTCAGGATCAACGAGTCGAGCCACCCTGGTCGAAGACGACATCGACAGGAATTCCCTTGGACTTGAGCCGCGCGAGATCTGCCTGAAGCTCGGCAGAGATCTTCCCGTACTGTTCCTGAAAAGCGCCGGTCCCATCGTAGTCGCCGTTGCCCTGAAGCGTCATGATCTTCTCGGTGAGCGCATTCATCCCCGCCTGGAATTTCGGAACGTCCACCCGGTATTTGCCGCTCGCCGAATCACGCGTGAAAGCGCCCTGCTGCTGGAGGAAGTTGAATGCGGCGATGTTCGCCCGTCCATGCGCGTCGCTTCCGCCGAATCGCACCGAACGGAACAGGCTGGCGAGAAAGCTCACGTAGTTGCTGCGAATATCCTCGCCTTTGAGTTCTCCGTCTGCGCTCAGCCTCTGCACCATGTAGAGACCAAGAATATCTGCCTTCCCTTCTTCGAGAGCGCTGTAGCGCTCCTTGATTGCCGTCCGTACGGGGCCCTTTCCATTGATCGTATTCTTGATGCCGAGGCCGTGCGCGACTTCGTGGAACATCGTATTCCCGAAGAATGCGTTGAAATTCAGGAGTGCAAGCTGATCGGCATCGACAAGCTCCTGTGCGATCGGCATCAGGATCTTGTCAAACTTGGCCTGCATGACGTTCTTCAGCTGCAGACGCCGGGTCCCTTTCTTCAACTGCACTTCCTCGTCGTTCGGAAGATTGATCGCGATCGTCTTTGCACCACTGTTTGCCTGGCCGGAGTAGAAAATCGCGTCATAGGCATTCAGGTCCGATTGCGTGCCCGGCTTCTCACGCTTGTACTGTTCGGCCACCGGGATGCCCCGCTGAAGCGCGGGCAGCATCGCCGCGTATCTCGAAAGCCGCTGGCTCCACGCCTTGTCCTTGATCAGCACGTAGGCCTCGTTCGCCGCCTTGTACCCGTACAGCTCGTCCTCGTACGTCTCGATCGGCCCGATGACTATGTCGACTGTGTTGTTTTTCATGTCCATCCACGCCAGATCACTCGCCTGATACTGGTCGTCGAGGAGGGCCGTCGCGCGCAACTCGAGATATCTTTTGAGGCCGGGATCCTCGGCAAGTACGGCGGCTTCGCGCAGTTTCGCCGCGGCGATCTCATTCTGCTTCTTGAACGCGACACTGTATGGAATGGCGATCAGCGAACTGTCGGGACCGCGCCGCACAAGCGTGTACAGACTCTTAAGAGAATCGGCTTTCGCGGCCGGCCCCTTCGCCAGAGCCCTCTCGAACTCAGCCTTCGTGATGTCGTTCGGATAGAGATTCGCGCCAGGCGACCGCGGCCCCACCTCGGGCACGAACGCAGCGCTCTCGTTGAGCCTGTCGTACGGGCCGTAGTTGATGTCGATGAAGCGGCGCACATCGGCGTCGTTTACCTGGGCGATCAGCGAGTCACGCGAACCCCAGGTCTGTTCCCAGAATATCGGGTCCATCGCCTTTGCTGCGTCGATGAGGAGGGGGAGCATCTGACGTTCCTTCGCCGTCAACACCGAAGTATCGACAACGAGCCTCACGGTGGTGTATTCCGCTATTCGCCGCTGCATATCCGAGCTCGCGCCTGCCGTCGCCGAATCGCCTGCTGGAGGAGGAGCGGCCTGATCGCAGGCGCCCGTTATCATGCCGAGCAAAGCGATTACAGCGGCAGATTTTATCCTGGAATTCATCCTTTGTTCTCCAATGTGATCACGCGACGTAAAACAGGCGGGCAGCGCTCGGTCGACTCCCGGCATGTTGGACGTTATCCGGAGGTGCGGTGAGCCGCTAGTCTGTTGCGAACTCAGGAACTACGAAACGCTCTAACACAGATGGCACAGATGAAGACGTGCCGACATTGATCCTGAGTAACGGCCCCTCAAACTTCGGAGTTTCCTATTTGTATTTTTTGGAACTACAGCCAATGGACGCAGGTTCTCAATGTCAGCCGTTATCTGCGTCATCTGTGTCATCTGTGGTAAAAAGGCCTTTCCGTCTGCCACGATTTCTATTGTGCACCTGCTGATCAACTTCTACGTTTGGCCTCATGTGCTTCCGG
>JBKJRW010000003.1:0-16140 GCA_046593165.1 Gemmatimonadaceae bacterium | reverse complement strand
GACAACCTGGTACGTGGCCAGTCGACGTTCATGGTGGAGATGTCGGAGACGAGCGCCATCCTGCATACGGCGACAGAAAAGAGTCTGGTGCTTCTGGACGAGATAGGGAGGGGCACTTCGACTTACGATGGCGTATCTATCGCGTGGTCGGTGAGCGAGTATCTGCATGACGTGGTGAAGTGCAAGACAGTGTTCGCAACCCACTATCACGAACTCACTCAGCTCACCGACGAATTAGTAGCAGCATGCAACTATAGTGTCGAAGTGCGAGAATCCGGAGACCAGGTGCTCTTTCTGCACCGATTGGTGCCGGGCGGGGCAAGCCGGTCGTATGGAATCGAGGTGGGCCGGCTTGCCGGCTTGCCACCAGTGGTGCTCGACCGGGCGAAAAAATTGCTTGCGCTGTTTGAGGGGGAGCAGATTGTGTCGGCGCTCGGCGGTGACTCTCAGCGAAAGACCGTACCGAGAGGGAAGGGGACTGGAGCTACGCCCGTGAACGCCAGCGAAGGCCAACTCGGACTGTTCGGCGGGTCAGCTCATCCGGTGGTAGCCGAGCTTCGCGAACTGAACCCCGATTCGATGACTCCCATCGAAGCATTGACACTTTTGAATCGGCTCGTGAGCCGCGCGAGGCAGGGATAGATTATCGTGATGTCGATGAGATCGGGATTGATGATAGCGGCGGCTTTGGTGGCATCGATGGGAGGGTGCCGAAAAGATGCAGGCTCGGGCGACGGGTTTTCAGGAGTCGGTCCGAGGCCAGACGTGCTCCCTGTCATGTTGAACAAGGAGCTTCCGTTCAAGTATCCGCCTTCGCTTTACACCAGGAAGATTCAGGCGAACGTCACACTCCGGGTGTTCATCGACAAGGAAGGACAGATCGTTCCGGAGTCTACGCATGTCGCAGAAACCTCCGGCCAACCGCCCATGGACTCGGCCGCAGTAAGGGGTTCGAGCGAGCTTCGGTTTATCCCGGCAAAAACGCGTGGCCAGGCAGTGCCGGTGTCGATACTGTTTCCAGTCTATTTTCGACACCCTGAAGCGCCGCCTCTTGCTGGCGACACGATACTGAAGAATCCGGGAACGGGAACGCCCGCCGACAGCGCGCGCTGATGGCCACTCACGAGAGGAACCGCCGGCCGTACGACAACGTTCTCGAGACGATCGGGTGGACTCCACTCATTCGTCTTAATTCCGTGACGCGTGGAATCCGCACGCCGGTTTACGGCAAGGCCGAATTTTTCAATCCGGGTGGATCGATCAAGGACCGGATCGCCATTCCGATCATCGAGCGCGCGGAGCGGGAAGGGCGGCTCAAGCCAGGCGGAACGATCGTCGAGGGTACGAGCGGGAACACCGGAGCGGCGCTTGCCATTGCCGCCGCGCTTCGCGGCTACAAGTGCATCTTCACGATGCCGGACAAGATGTCGCAGGAAAAGGTGCGCCTGCTCAAGGCATTTGGAGCGGAAGTCATAATCACTCCGACGGCAGTGCCGCCCGACCATCCCGACAGTTACGTGATGATGGCCAGGAGAATTGCAAAAGAGACACCGAACGCGATACTGGCGGACCAGTTCTACAATGAAGCAAACCCCCAGGCTCATTATGACGTCACGGGGCCTGAGCTTTGGGAGCAGACCGAGGGGCGCATCACGCATTTTGTGGCCGCTGCGGGCACAGGGGGGACGCTCACCGGTGTGGGGCGGTACCTGAAGGAAAAAAACCCGAAGATACGAATCATTGCAGGCGATCCACTGGGGTCCATACTCGCCGACTATTGGCGGACAGACGGTAAGGAGGTTCGCGAAGGGGTGCCCTACAAGATCGAGGGCATCGGGCAGGACAAGATTCCCGCGACGCTCGACATGAGCGTGATCGACGACTTCCAGACTGTCGGAGACAAGGAAGCCTTCGCGATGGCCAGGCGGCTAACGCGAGAGGAAGGGTTGTTTGTTGGAGGGTCGTCAGGTTTGATCGCTCACGTCGCCCTTCGCGTTGCTCGCGAGGTCGACGACCCCAATGCATTCGTGGTGACTGTGCTCTGCGATACGGGCGAACGCTATCTGTCCAAGCTCTACAATGATGAATGGATGCGGGAGAATCAAATGCTGGATTCGACCCGCGTAACACTACTGCACGTGCTCGGACGAAAGGAGGGAGAGACGCCGGTGGTGGTCAGCACGAGTCCGGGTGCTCCTGTTCGTCAGGCCCTCGGGTTGATGTCACTGCATGACATCTCGCAGCTTCCCGTGATGGAAGGGCAGAATTGCGTCGGCTCGGTGACCGACTGGTCGCTTTCCCAGAAGAGTCTCGAGAATCCAAAGCTCCTCGATGCCACGGTGAGTGAAGTCATGGACTCGCCGTTCCCGATGATAGCGGGTGACCAGCCGGTGGAAAGCGTCGTCAAGCTTCTGTCGAAATCAAATCCTGCTGTTCTGGTGCGAAATAATGGCAACATCGAGGGGATTGTAACGCGATCCGACATGCTGCACTACATGATGAGCCGGTAGAGTGAAAATCACAGTGCTGATGGGCGGAGCGTCGGCCGAGCGAAACGTGTCGCTGGCGTCTGGAATCCGGATTGTTCTCGCGCTCAGGTCGAAGGGGCACGATGTGATTGCGTTCGATCCGTCGACAGGGCCACTCAGCGAAGAGGAGCAGCGGCGACTTGCCACAAGTGCCGTGGGTACCGAACCACCATCGCTCGAATCGCTGGCTGAGTCGACGGGAGGCTCGTTCATACCAGCGCTTGAGAGAAGCCCGGAGATTGCCGGTGCCGATGTGGTATTCCTTGCATTGCACGGCGGGCAGGGAGAAGACGGTACGATTCAGGCACTGCTCGACATGGCCCATATCCGATACACCGGGAGCGGCCACCTTTCGAGCGCGCTGGCGATGGACAAGGATCTGTCAAAGATCCTGTTTCAAGCGGCGGGTGTTCAGACAGCGGGCTGGATGATGGCGCCCGCTTCGGTAGAAGATGTGGAGAAGACGCTCGGATTTCCCGTTGTCGTGAAGCCGTCGAAGCAGGGGTCTACCGTAGGGCTTTCGGTAGTGAAGGAAAAGGACAAGCTCGACGCGGCGATCACCGAGGCCTGGCGGTATGATGATGAAGTGATGATCGAGCGGTTCATCGCCGGCCGGGAACTCACGGTCGGCATACTCGGCGATCGTGCCCTGCCGGTTGGGGAGATAAAGCCGGTTCACGAGATATACGACTACGAGTGCAAGTACACCGCGGGGATGGCCACGGAGGAATTTCCGGCGAAGCTCTCGGAAGAGGAAACAGAGGGGGTGCAACAACAGGCTCTCGCGGCATTCAGGTCGCTCAAGCTGAAAGGGTATGCACGGATTGATTTCCGGCTGTCACAGTCTGATGATGAAGGTCGTGGTGGCGAGTTCTATTGTCTCGAAGCGAATACGTTGCCCGGGATGACCGAGTTGAGTCTGATTCCGCAGGGAGCGGCAGCGGCGGGAATGTCCTTTGCGGAATTGTGTGAAGAAATCGTCAGCCTGGCGATGAAATAGGGAACAGCTGGGCGCGGTCTGTGTTATAGAAGAATCCACGGCACCAAGCAGGTTTTCCATGTCAGAAACGCTGTACGATTCGCCTTCGCAACCGAGAATGACGCCAGCCGTGCAATGGCTGATTGCGGCGAATGTCGGCGTGTACTTCCTCCAGCTCACGCTTCTCGGTGCAGCGCCTGTATTCCGTGCATTGGGGCTCGATCCCGCGAATTTCCCAGCGGCGTGGTGGACAATCGGGACGTACATGTTCGTTCACGCGGGGCTGTGGCATCTCGCGTTCAACATGCTGTCGCTGTGGATGTTCGGTCCGCGCATCGAGCAGCTGTGGGGGGCGCGGGGCTTCACATATTTCTATCTGTGGTGTGGCGTCGGCGGTGCGATTGCGCATATGCTGCTTTCGGGGAACGCCGGCCTGGTAGGAGCATCGGCTGCGGTCATGGGCGTGCTGCTGGCGTATGCGCTCAGATGGCCGGACGAAGAGGTCTACCTGTTCGGCGTGATACCGATGAAAACCCGCTGGCTGGTGGTGTGGCTGGTGCTGATAAATCTTGCGATGGGCATATCGTCGTCGAAGGGTGGGTCTGGCATAGGGTGGTTTGCGCATCTGGGCGGGTTGGCATTTGGCTGGATATATCTCCGCGTGTCAGCGTTTGGCGGACTCGACAACTTTCGCCGCTGGGTGTCGCCGGTTCCGGAAGAACCGGAGGACGGAATGCGGGCGGTGCCGCGTACGCGGATACGCCGTGACCGGGGTGATCGGGGCGAGGGGATCGACGAAGTTGTGGCAAAGAGCAATGCGGTCGCCGCCAAGCCAGCCCGTGCGACGGTTCTTCCGCTCGCGAGCACAGACCCTGGGCGGCAGTCGGCCGAGCGGATCGATACAGTCCTCGACAAGATCTCGAAGCATGGAATCGATAGCTTGACCAGTGAGGAGGTGCGACTGCTCGAGGAGATGTCGCAAAAGCTCAGGGGCAACGAGCCGCACTGATTGAATCAGCATCCCGAATTGTGCATAGTTCGGAATGCCGAAGCCCGAACTCCTGGAGACGTTCGCGAATCCGTATGCGGACCGCGACTACGAAATTCACATGGACTGCAACGAGTTCACGTCGCTTTGCCCGCTTGGCGGAATCGAGAGTGATGCCGAGGAACTCGCTCTATTGACGGGAGGGGCGCCCGATTTCGGTATCATCCGGATTACCTACACGCCGGGCGATGTGTGTATCGAGCTGAAGAGTCTAAAGCTCTACCTGTGGAGCTTTCGGAATGACGGAATATTCTACGAGAGGGCGGTGAACCGGATTTTCGATGATCTTGTGGCGGCCGGGAAACCCAGGTGGATGAGGGTAGTAGGCGACTTCAACCTGCGGGGCGGGATCAAGTCGATCATCACGGTGCAGACGCAGCCGGCTTCGTAGGGCTCTCCTCGCTGAACGCGGTGCGGAGATGGACTGGCGCCTGCAGTGATTTCCGCAGTTTGATGTTGATGGTCTCGACGAACAGCGAGAACGCCATCGCGAAGTAGATGTAGCCTTTCGGGATGTGGAAATCCTGGGATTCCGCAACGAGGCTCACTCCGATGAGGAGGAGGAAGCTCAGGGCGAGCATCTTGACCGTGGGATGCTTATCGACGAAGCGGCTCACTGCGCCTGAGAATACGAACATGAAGCCGACTGCGACGACGACGGCCGATACCATGACGGAGATGTCGTCGACCATCCCGACGGCGGTGATGACCGAGTCGAGTGAGAAGATGATGTCGAGCAGAAGGATCTGAACGATCACCGACGCGAACGACGCGGCGACGCGTGCGGACGAGTGTCCTTCGTCTCCCTCGAGCAGTCCGTGCATTTCGTGGGTGCTCTTGGCGAGGAGGAACAGGCCTCCGACGAGCAGGATGAGGTCGCGACCCGAGATCTCCTGCGAGAGAACGGTGAAAAGGGGCGCGGTGAGGCGGATTACCCATGCAATGGAGAAGAGCAGGAGTATGCGGATGAGCATGGCGAGCCCGAGCCCGACGCGCCGCGCTTTTTCGCGCTGCCCGGCGGGGAGCTTTCCGGCCAGGATTGAGATAAAGACGACGTTGTCTACGCCGAGGACTATTTCGAGTACGGTGAGCGTGGCGAAGGCGATCCACGCTTGAGGGTCGGTCAGCCAGTCCATTTTATCATTTGAAGATTCCGAAGTTGCCGAGGATGATCCAGAGGATGATGAAAACTACTATTCCGAAGCAGCCGCAGCCGCCGGTGAGTTTTCTTGCGCCGTATCCGGCGGCGATGCCGCGAAGGAGTTTGCTCATCGGTCGGATGGGTAATGGGTAGGTGAGTTTCGGGAAACGCCGGCTCCCGGTATGTGTGGGGGATTTGCACGAGTCGTACCGCCGGGGCGGGGAGCATGCGTCAGGGGTTCCAGCGGTACAGGTGCAGAATTACATTGCCAACCGCGGCGAGATCTCCGCGGTAGCAGGGCCAGGTAGCTCAGTTGGTAGAGCAGCGGACTGAAAATCCGCGTGTCGGCAGTTCGATTCTGCCCCTGGCCATTTTGTAACAGCTTTCAATTGATGCAGTTACAAGGGAAGCAGCCATCTTCGAAGAAGCTGCGCGTGCCATTATTGCGAGTGAACTACCCGACGAATTCGCCGACTTTTTGCGCACGGGCGGGCAGTCGTCAGTATAGACCAAAGGTGCGTGATCTCACGATTTCGTCTGGTGTTCGGAGGATTGGTCTGACGGCCGACAGGCGCAAACAGCGTGCGGCCGTCGAGTTCTCGCAACGCGACGGTCGTCCCGTGGAGCCCAATCGCACGTGGCTGCAATGGGCAGCACGAGTTGGGTATGCGGCGTGCGGCGTCGTCTACATCGCAATTGGAGCGATCGCTGCGGCGGTAGCGCTCGGGTTGGCGGAGCGACCGGGCGGGCACCATCAAGCAATGCTGTTGATAGAACGCCAGCCGTTGGGAAAGATTGTTCTTGTCGCGCTGGGCCTCGGCCTGCTGGGCTATGCCGCTCTCAATCTCGTGGGTGCAGTGCGCGATCCGGAACAACGCGGGCGCTCAATTGGTGGAATTCTGATTCGGGGAGCAGATGCGCTCACAGGCGCGCTCTATGTCGCACTTGCCGTAGCCGCCGTTCGTATCGCCGCGGCACCGTCGCAAGAGGGCGGGCGTGTGGTCGAGAATTGGACTGCCGGAATGCTTTTGTTCCCCGGTGGTGAATTGCTGCTGGGAGGAATTGGCCTGGCGTTGATCGGCGCAGGTGGTTTTCTCTTGAACCGAGCAAGGGCAGAGCCGTTCGAGGATGTTCTGGACAGGCGGACGCTGTCTCCGGCGTTGCATCGGCTGATTGCGACCGCGGCTCGGTTTGGAACTCTCGTCCGCGGTGCGGTGCTGACTATCTCGGGAATGCTTGTGATCGAGGCGGCAATCATGAGGCACGCCGATCACGCGGGGGATATCGGCGATGCCCTTTCAACGGTGGAGACAAGACCGTTTGGTGCATGGTTGCTCGGCTTCGCGGCACTCGGGTTCATTGCCTACGGTGCGTATCAACTGGCCAAGGTGAGCTACAGACGAGTGCAGATTCGTTGAGGAACGGCAGGGCTTTTCGCGGTAGATTGAAATCATGAAGATCGGAATTCTCACGGGTGGTGGCGATGCGCCCGGCCTCAACGCGGTCATTCGAACCGTTGTCCTTTCGGCAGTCAACCGCGATTGGGAAGTGCTCGGCATCAGGCACGGATTCGCAGGCCTTCTCGGTGAATGTGACGTCGCTCCATTGACGCGTGAGTCGGTAAGTGGGATCGCTCACCTCGGCGGAACGATCCTGCGCACAACGAATCGGGGAAATCCGCTTTGCTTTCCAGTGCTTGGGGAGGATGGAAAGTATATAGTGACGGATTGCTCCGACGAACTGATCACGAACGTAAAGCGGCTGGGAATCGATGCGCTCATCGCAATCGGCGGAGACGGGACGCTCGGAATCGCATTGGAACTGGTGAGGAAGGGACTCCATATCGTGGGAGTGCCGAAGACGATCGACAACGACGTGAGCTGCACCATCACGACGTTTGGATTCGATACGGCGGTCAACACAGCGATAGAGGCGATCGACAAGCTTCACACGACGGCGGAGAGTCACGATCGTGTAATCGTGATGGAGGTGATGGGCCGGCACGCGGGATTCATCGCACTGCATGCGGGAGTCGCGGCGACTGCAGATGTCATTCTCATTCCCGAGATTCCGTACGACATCGATAAGGTGTGCGCGAAAATCCGGGCGAGGGACAGGGCGGGCCAGAATTTTTCGATCGTCGTTGCGGCGGAGGGCGCCTACCCGAAGAGCGAAACTTCCGGAGAGCCGAAGCACCTGATGATGAGACGGGAGATTCGCGCGGGCGTTGTGGCCGAGCAACTGGTGGAGCAGATACATGAGGGGACAGGCAAGGAATGCAGGTCGCTGGTGCTCGGACATCTTCAGCGCGGCGGGATGCCGACTGGCTACGATCGTCTGTTGGCGACCCGCTTCGGTGCAGCGGCGGTAACCGCTGTGGAGAACGGGAAATGGGGGCAGATGGTTGCATTGCAGTCACCGCATCTGGTATCGGTGCCGATCGCGGATGTGATCAAGCAAGAGAAGCGTGTGGACCCATCGCACGACATTGTCCAGGCGGCGCGAGCCACGGGGATAAGCCTGGGCGATTAAGTCGCGGCGAGTGCTCCCCGCTCCAGATCCAGCAGGAATTTTTTTCGCCACAGTCCCCCGCCGTAGCCGCAGAGGTCGCCATTCTGGCGAACCACACGATGGCAGGGAATCAGGATAGCCATGCGGTTGTCACCGTTGGCCTTTCCAACCGCGCGCTGGGCACCCGGGCGCCCCATGGCTCGCGCCTGCGTGTCATAGCTGATGGTTTCGCCGTAGGGGATTGTGGCGAGCTGCCGCCACGCGGCAACCTGGAATTCGGTGCCCTCGAGGAGCAGGGGGACAGAAAAGCTCTGGAGTTGTCCAGTAAAATATTTATCTAACTCAAGCTTCAAGTGATCGATGTGAACATTGCTGCCCGGTACTGTTGGACGCCGGAACAGTTTACGGACACGTTCGAGCTGAGTTTCGAGCATACGCCGGTCGGCGAACTCGAGCAGACAGATGCCCTCCTCGGTTGCGCCGGCGAGCATCGGGCCGAGCGGTGTGAGCAATCGAGTGATGACGACCGGGGCGATCGTGGCGGCATCGGTGATGTGTGCGACTCGATTAGGCGGCGAAGAGAATGTTTTCGAGAAAGCGTCGTGAAACCCACTCGCCGATTCGAAGCCGTGCGTGTAGGCGACCCCTTCCCATTTCTCGCCATCCCTGAGTTGACCGAAGGCAAGGCCAAGGCGTCGCGCACGCTGGTACGCCTGGAAAGTGAGCCCATGGTGTCGAAGGAACCAACGTCTGACCCGTACGGGATCGAAGTTGGCCGCGCGCAGGTCGGCGTCCTTCCATCGGTGTGAGGGATCTGCTTCCACCTGCTGGAGAAGTGTCTCGATCCATTGAGGAGCGACGCCTTCGGGCTGCAGGGGATGACAGCGGAGACATGGCCGATACCCTGCGACCATGGCATCACCCACAGACGGATAGAACTCGACATTTTCCGGGCGTGGTTTCTTCGCGGAGCAGGTGGGGCGGCAGAAAATGCCGGTGGTCTTGATTGCGGCGAAGAACACGCCATCGAACGTTTCGTCACGTTCCGAGAGGGCGCGATACATGCGGTCGGTCGAGGGAAGGGAGGTCATCGTCATGGCGCTCAATCTAGAGATCGCATTCTGGCAGTTCCACCGGAAAATGAACACCGAATTCGGGCGAGCGGTACGATATTTCCCATTGAAGAGCCGGAGGGCAAATGGGCAACGATTTGAACGATAAGTGGGAAGGCATCGAAAAAGAGTTGAAGGCGGCAATGGCCAAGCTTTCCGATGCGATCGAGAAGGCGCGGGAAGAGCTTCCCGAAGCTGCGAAGGCGCTCAATGAAGAGTACATCCGCATGCAGAAGAAGCTGGATGCGGCCGTGGCTAACCTCCGAAAATAGGGGCTGGCGTCGTTGTCGGAGGGGGTGGCTTCGAGGTCACCCCTTTTTTGTTCCATCATGAAACGGCCGGTTCAGCGAAACCGAGGCACGATTCCTGTACATCAGAAGGGCTGTACTTCACGGGAAAAGGAACAATGCCCAAATCGACAAACATTTACACGACACGCGACCCCGTTTCCACGGACAAGAAGTTCCGGCCGGATGACGAAAATCTGTACGCGAAAGAGAAGCAGGAATTTCAGGGGTCCGAGAAGGACAAGATGTCCGAATCCAGATCGGAGGCGGAGTTTCTCAGCGAGCAGGACAAGAACGAGCAGGACAAGAACGAGGACAAGAACGGCGAAGACTGATTGGCCCGTGACGGATCGTGGAGCGCCGACGCCGGTTGCGGTGACGTGTGCTCTCCGTCGCGGTTTCACATATAGGGAGGTTTGGAGAACAATGATCTACTCGAAATCACGCAGTGCCATTATTGGCCTGCTCGCGGTTGGCTCGGTCGGGCTTTCTGCGTGTGCGAGCATGAGCAGCAAGGAACGCGGTGCTGTGATCGGAGCGGGAGCCGGCGCAGCAATTGGAGGAGTGATTGGCAACAACACCGGCTCGACTGCAAGAGGTGCGATCATCGGAGCGGTGATTGGGGGCACGGCGGGAGCGGTGATTGGCCACCAGATGGACCAGCAGGCCAAGGAGCTGGACCAGTCGATCCCCGGCGCCAAGATTGAGCGAGTGGGCGAAGGCATTCAGGTCACGTTCGACTCGGGTCTGCTCTTCGACTTCGACTCCGATCGTATCAAGCCGACTGCGGCAGGAAATCTTCAGGAGCTCGCACGCAGCCTTAACAAGTTCCCTGATTCCAACCTGCTGATAGTTGGGCACACGGACAGCAAGGGTGACGACGCGTACAATCAGTCGCTGTCGTACCGCCGGTCGAATTCGGCGTCAGCCTACCTGCAGGCGCAGGGAGTTCCATCGTCGCGAATCTCCACCAGCGGACGGGGCGAGTCGGAGCCCGTAGCGTCAAATGACACCGAGTCGGGAATGCAGCTGAACCGCAGAGTGGAAATTGCGATTTACGCAAGCGAAGCGTATCGCAACCGGGTCAAGAGCAACACGAGGTAGTTCTCAATCCGGTCCGGATGGGTCAGACACCCCGCCGATTATATCGGCGGGGTGATTTGCGTACCCCAGATGGGTTGGCTTTAGTTTTAATCCGTGACAACCGCAATTCCCCCTTCAAAAAGTCCCAACAGGCTTCTCGCGCTGTTTCGTCGTTCCCGTGAAGGCGAGCAGAAGCTTGTGGCTCCCATCAGGGGCGAAGTGTTCGGAACGGACCGGCTTGGGAAGCATGCGCGCAACATCGCCCGCAAGCACAAGCTGCAGCCGCCGAAAAAACAGCGCGGCCATGGCCCGCTGCTCGAGCGGCTCGATGACACAAGGCGGGTGCTCGACGAGATCCACGACAGGCTTGCTGATGCAGCGGACAGAGAGGTGGACATCAGCCCAGCTGGTGACTGGCTGCTCGACAACTCCTATATCGTGCAGGAGCATATTCGCGAGATCAGGACCAACCTGCCGGGTGGATACTATCAAGAGCTGCCCAAGCTGGCGAACGGAACCCTCGCACACTATCCGAGGGTGTATGAGGTAGCGATCGAGCTGATTGCGCATACCGAAGGACACATCTCACTAGAGAACATCACCCTGTTCGTGAGAGAGTACCAGAAAGTTGCGCGTCTCAAGATGGGAGAGCTCTGGGCAATCCCCACCATGCTGAGACTTGGGCTCGTCGAGAACATCAGGCGAATGTCGATGCGTGTAGACGCGCGCCTGGACGAAGTGGAAGAGGCTGACAGATGGGCGACGCGCATCATGTCGGCAAACGATGAATCGCCTGCGGCACTTACAGTCGCACTCGATGGTTTCATCAGCGACCACCCACCGTTCAGTCCGACATTTGTCGCGCGTTTTCTTCACCAGATTCGCGGCTATCAGGTGAATTTTACGCCTCTCATCTGGCTCGAGCAGTGGATAGCGGAAGATGGGCCGAGCGCCGAGGTGGCGGTGATGCGGTCGAACAGGATGATCGCGCTGACGCAGGTGACGGTTTCGAATTGTATCACGAGCCTTCGCACGATTGCCCGGCTCGATTGGAAGGATTTCGTCGAGTCTCAAAGCGCTACGGAAAAAATTCTGGCGAAGGATCTGTCGGGTCACTATCCGCGGATGTTGTTCGGGACACGTGACCATTACCGGCACGTCATCGAGCACATCGCCAAGCAAACGGCAAAACCCGAGGAAGATGTCGCCAACATTGCGCTGGGCCTTTCAGTGCAGAGCCACGGGCAGGGCGACGAGCGGAAGTCGCACATTGGATACTATCTGATAGATGAGGGCAGGCTCGAGCTCGAGCAGGCGACGAGCTACAGCCCACCCATCGGGGAAAGGCTATACCGCTGGACACAGCGACACCCGACAGCGCTTTATTTCGGAGGAATCGGGGTTGCGACGATGGCTCTCCTCCTTGCGCTCTTCCGGATTGTCCCGGAAGCATCGGCGGAAGAGATGTTGAGCATTTTTCTGTTATCGCTTGTACCCGCCAACGAAATAGCGATCAGTGTCGTGAACCAGCTTGTGACGCTGCTGATGCCACCGCATCTCTTGCCGAAGCTGGAGTTTCGCGAGGAAGGCATCCCCGCAGATTGCAGGACGGCGGTGGTAGTTCCGACTCTGTTCGGAAGTGTACGCGCGGTGAACGAAGCGCTTTCGCACATCGAGGTACAGTACCTCGCAAACCGTGATGGCAATCTGCACTTCGCGATTCTGAGCGACTTCACTGACGCTGACGCGGAAACCAAGCCGAACGATGCCGAGATACTCGCTGCGGCAGTGAGCGGAATCGAGGAGCTCAACTCCAAGTATCCGCGCACGGAAGGAAGTGTCTTCTACCTCTTTCACCGGCGTCGAATCTGGAATGAGAGCCAGGGCGTGTGGATGGGCTGGGAGAGGAAGCGTGGAAAGCTCGGGCAGTTCAACCGGTTCCTTCGGGGAAACGGGGCCGATGCGTTTTTCACCATTGTCGGGGAAACCGCACCCCTTCTGCAGGTGCGGTATGTGATAACGCTCGATTCCGACACAGTGCTGCCACGTGACGCAGCGCAGATGCTCACCGGAACGATCGCCCATCCGCTCAACAAGGCGGACTACGACTCGCAGCTTGGTCGCATCGTGCGCGGCTATGGGATTTTCCAGCCCCGTGTAGGTGTGTCGCTGACAAGCGCGCACGCGTCTCATTTCGCGTCGATCCATTCGGGGCACCCCGGTGTCGATCCTTACACGACTGCCGTGTCCGACGTGTACCAGGATTTATTCGGTGAGGGGAGTTTCACCGGAAAGGGTATTTACGATGTCGATGCCTTTGAGAAGGCCACGCACGGCCGGTTTCCAGAGAACACGCTTCTCAGCCACGATCTCATAGAAGGCGCCTATTCGCGCGCTGGTCTGGTGACCGACATCGAGGTATATGACGACTATCCCGCACGTTACCTCACCTACACACGCCGGAGGCACCGCTGGATCAGAGGTGACTGGCAACTGCTCCGCTGGCTGGGCAAGACAATACCGGGCCCGCACGGTCCGACTCGCAATCGCCTGTCGGCAATCTCACGCTGGAAGATTTTCGACAACCTTCGAAGAAGTGTCGTCGAGATTTCCCAGGTGCTGCTTCTTGTGTTCGGGTGGTTTCTGCTCCCGGGATCGCGACTCATCTGGACGGGTGCGGTCCTTTTCGCGATCGCCGCCCCCTGGTTGTTCTCCATTCTGCTTGCTGTCCTGCGACCTCCGCGCGATCAATCGTGGCTGGCATACTACGCGGCGGTCGCGCGCGACGCCGGCGTAAGCGCGCAGCAGTGGTTGCTGGCAGTCGCATTCCTGCCACATCAGGCGGTTGTCTGCGCTGACGCGATCATCCGTACGCTTGCAAGGCTGCTTGTGACGCGCCGAAATCTTCTTGAATGGCAAACGGCGTCGCAGGTGGAGCGCTCGATGGCATCGGGTTCGCGACTCGAGGTTTGGCGCCGCATGTGGCCGGTGACCGTGCTTACGCTCGCGCTGCTCGCCGCGGTCGCAAGTCTAGCAGAAGCCGACATGACGGCGCGAGTGGTGCTTGTCATCGCAACCCTTCCGTTGCTGGGGCTATGGCTGGGATCGCCGACGATCGCGCATTCGTTGAGCGCTCCGGCCACTCCACCCGAACTCCGGTTGACTGAAACGGAGAGACAGGCGGCGCTGAGATATGCGCGACTCCACTGGCAGTACTTCGAGTATTTCGTGAGCGAAGCCACGCAGTGGCTGGCCCCCGACAATTTTCAGGAGGAGCCGGAGCCGATCGTAGCACCCCGCACATCGCCAACGAACATCGGGCTGCAGCTGATGTCGATCGTTTCCGCCCACGATCTCGGGTTCATAACACTCGAATCCACAATCGACCGGATGGAGAAGGTGTTCAGGTCGCTTGAGCGCATGCGGCGTTTCAAGGGACATTTCTACAACTGGTACGATCTGCGAGACCTGCAGGTACTGGAGCCGGCTTACATATCGACGGTGGACAGTGGAAATCTCGCCGGCCACCTGATTGCGACGAAGCAGGCGTGCGTGCAGTTGATACTTGCGCCCGAGTGCAGCGAAATCGATGCGGAAAGACTGCGCGCAATTGCCGAGCGTGCGCGTGCGTATGCGCTGGAGATGGATTTCAAGTTTCTCTATGACGAACGGAGAAAACTGTTCTCTATCGGCTTTCATCCGGCTGCCAATACTTTCGACAGCTCGTACTACGATCTGCTGGCATCCGAGTCGCGCCTGTCGTCATTCGTGGCGATAGCCAAGGATGACGTCCCGGTGGATCATTGGTTCAGGCTTGGCCGGACGCTCACTGCCGCGGGTGGAACCCGCACGCTCATTTCGTGGAGCGGCAGCATGTTCGAGTACCTGATGCCGGCGCTTGTGTTGCGCACGTTTCCGTCTACGCTACTCAGCCAGACCCATCAGGGGGCCGTGCGAAGGCACATTGCGTACGGGGCGGAGCGGGGTGTGCCGTGGGGCATATCGGAGTCGGCCTACAATGTTCGTGATCGAGCCTACACGTACCAGTACAGGGCCTTCGGTGTTCCCGAGCTGGCGCTGAAACGCGGGCTCAGTCGCGAGCTGGTGATAGCACCATATGCAACTGCGTTGGCGCTGCTTGTCGAGCCGCATCAGGCGATAAGGAATCTTGCGGTGCTGGAGTCAGAGGGCGCGCTTGGCCCGTACGGTTTCAGGGACGCAATCGATTACACGCGTCCGACCCCGGGTGCGCGAAAGGCGGTCGTCGGCGCGTACATGGCGCACCATGTGGGCATGAGCATAGTCGCGTTCGACAATGCTCTCAACGCAAATGTGTGGCAGACGCGGTTTCATTCGGATCCGATCGTGCGGTCGGCAGAGCTGATATTGCAGGAGAGGATTCCGCGACGACTCGTACTGCAGGACGTGCAGCAGCAGGACGAGGCGATGAGAGTCCCCACGGAGACTGAGAAGCCGGCCGTCCGCGAGCTCGAAACGGCAAACAGTCCTCAGCCGCGCATCGCACTGCTCGGCAACGTTCCCTACACGACCATAGTAAGCAACGCCGGCGCCGGGGTGAGTCGCTACGGGGACCTTGCCATAAACCGGTGGCGTAACGACGGCACCAGAGATGATCATGGCCAATGGTGCTATCTGCGCGATGTAACGTCGGGGCGCGTGTGGTCGGCGGGTCATCAACCGGTCTGCGCGGAAGCAGCCTGGTATCGCGTGCGATTCGCGAGCGACCGCGTGACGTTCCATCGCAGGGACGACGATATCGAGACGGTAATGGAGATCGCCGTCGCTCCGGGCGAGGCGGCCGAAGTGAGGAAGGTCACGGTATCGAATCATTCCGCGACTGTGCGCGAGATCGAGCTCACGAGCTATTTGGAGGTTGTGCTCGCGAAGCCGGACTCCGACAGCGCACACCCGGCGTTCGGGAATCTGTTCGTGCAGACCGAGTGGCTGCCTCAGAGCGCGGCGCTCCTGGCGATGCGCCGGCCGCGATCGGCTACCGACAAGCCGATCTGGTGCGGACATGTGATTGCCTTCGCTGGCGGAAACGGA
Organism: Gemmatimonadaceae bacterium; assembly: GCA_046593165.1. Classification (GTDB taxonomy): domain Bacteria; phylum Gemmatimonadota; class Gemmatimonadetes; order Gemmatimonadales; family Gemmatimonadaceae; genus UBA4720. Next base: position 384 of record JBKJRW010000003.1, on the reverse strand, counting down.
AACGTCGTCACATGCGAGACAGACAGGGCGAGGTTCATCGGGCGGGGCAGGTCGGCCCGTAATCCGGTGGCCATGGATGTCGCCGGGGATTTGTCGGGGACGACAGGAGCCGTGCTCGATCCGATTCTTTCGTTGCGAAAGTCAGTCAGCATCCAGCCGGGCAGAACAGCAGAGGTAACGTTCACTACGTTCTACGCCGACGAACGTGAGCAGGCGATCCAGCTCGCAGATCTGTATCACGATCCTTACAGCGCGCGGCGCGCGCTCGACCTGTCGTGGGCACATGCACAGGCGGAGTTGCGTGAGCTCGGGATCACTCCGGCGGATGCAGCGCTGTATCAGGAGTTGGCGGGCCACCTGTTGTACGCGCATCCAGGCTTCAAG
>JBKJRW010000127.1:0-3025 GCA_046593165.1 Gemmatimonadaceae bacterium | reverse complement strand
GCTGACTGTGCGCATGGCACCCGTGAACACCACTGCCTTCTCGGCGGGCAATGACCGTGCGACCAGGTACGCGCTTTCTTCGAGCGTGTCTGTTCCGTGCGTCACCACGATGCCAGTCACTTCCGGCCGCGCGAGGTGCTCGCGAATCCGGTTGCGAAGCGCCCACATGCGCTCGACCGTCATGTGTGGCCCGGGGAACGAGCCCCACTCTTCCGTCTCCACACCCGTTACCGCTTCGATCCCGCGAGTCGCGTCGAGTATCTCCTTCGCTGTAAGCGAGGGGGCCGCACCCCCGCCTCCGGGATCGTTCCGCATGGCGATCGTACCGCCAGTGAACAGGATTACGATCATTCGGCAGCGTTACCATGGTTGGTCAACCCGGCCATCGCAGTCATGGCGGTGGCGGCCACGGCGTCCATCGATGCGCAGTCTTCGGCCGCAGCCTCGAGCGCGTAGGTGATCAGCGCATCGGCCGCGAGGAGGTCTCCGGCTGCGTTGCGATCATCACCGAGTCCCCTCAGAAGATCTTCCGCGAACGCGACCAGGATTGCCGATAACGCAGGCAAAGTCGCGCAGGTCGTGGTTCCAGCGATTTCGGCGAGCTGGCCGGCAAGGGCGGCCGGCGGTTTGGGTTCGCGCGAAGCGAGCCACTCTCGCACCTCGATCCCTCGGGCCTGGGATGTCATGGCGCTCAACGCGCGAGGTGTGCCTGAATTATCCCCGTCACGGCCGCGATTGCATCCGGCAGTCTGGCCGCATCCGGGACACCAGCCTGCGCCATGTGCGGCTTGCCGCCGCCACGGCCGCCGGCGATCACAGCGACGTCGCGGAGGATGGTGTCGGCGCGCAGTCCCCGCTCACGCAGATCGTCGGTGACGATGGATAGAAGCGAGTTCTTTCCATCGTCGAACGACGCGGCAAGAACCGCAACCCCGCTCTTCATTTGTTCGCGGAGCGTATCTCCTAACGCCTGGAGAGATTTCATGTCCATCGCCGGAACCGCCGCCGCAACGACTCTGACCCCGTCCACCATCGTTGCCCGGTCGATGAGTTGCTGCACGCCACTTGACCCCCCGGTCTTCAGCGCGTCGTCGAGCTTCTTCTCGAGGGTGCGCCGCTCATCGAGCACAGCTTGCAGCCGCTTTACAGCCGCGGCAGGAGATGAGCGAAGCATCCCGGACAGCTCCTGGAGCGTGAGACGCCTCCCGTTGACGAGATCATACGCACGTGGCCCCGTGACTGCTTCGATGCGCCTCACGCCTGCCGCAACGCCAGTCTCTCCCACGATCTGGATGAGCGCAATCTCGGAGGTATTGCGCACGTGAGTCCCGCCGCAAAGCTCGGCCGAGATGCCCGGGATGGTCACCACGCGAACGATATCGCCGTACTTCTCGCCGAATAGCGCCATTGCTCCACTGGCCACGGCTTCGGCATACGACCTTTGCGTTATGTCGAGAGGGATTGCGGCGAGAACGCCCCGGTTCACGATGTCTTCGACTTCCTGGACCTGCGCATCTGTCATCGGACCATGATGCGTGAAGTCGAAACGAAGGCGGTCGGGCGCGACCAGCGAGCCTGCCTGATGAACGTGATCGCCAAGTATCGTGCGGAGCGCCGCGTGAAGCAGATGGGTTGCGGTGTGATTGCGCTCGGTGTCGAGGCGCGCCTCGCGCGGTACCGTCGCCTTAGCCGGGCCAATGGACACTGTGCCTTCCGCCTTGCCTATTGCGGTGGGCTTTCCGTCAACCCGCCGAACTTCATCCACATCGATCTTCCATGTCTCGCCGGCAATCGAGCCGCGATCGGACACCTGGCCGCCGGATTCCGCGTAGAACGGCGTCTCGCGCAGCATCACTGCGACCCTTCCCTCAGGCAGCTCGCGAATCGCGGTGACAGTGGTTTCGATTTCGATGCTGTCATAGCCCACGAACGTCACTGGTTCGCCGGAAACCCAACTGGTATCGCCCATATCGTCGGCGGAGACGCCAATTTTTTTCGACTTGCGCTCCTGCTGTGATTGCGAACGCTGCGCTGCGAGCGCTGCTTCGAAACCCGCTATATCCACCGTGTACCCGCGCTCGCGGGCCATCAGCTCGGTGAGATCGATCGGAAATCCGAATGTATCGTACAACCGGAACACATCGTCGCCCGGGATGGTGCCCTTGATCGAGTGCGACCCTTGAGTCGTCTCGCCGGGCGCCAGCTCGTCGAATCGCTTCATGCCTCCATCGATCGTCGCCAGGAAGCGCTGCTCTTCGGCGCGAGTCGTGTCGAGGATGTGTCGCTCGCGCTGACCCAGCTCAGGATAGATGTCCCGAAGAGTTTCTATCACGCGCTCGACGACGTCGACGAGAGTTGGGGCTGCGCGGCCGAGCAACCAGGCGTGACGAACCGCGCGTCGGAGAATGCGGCGGAGGACATATCCGCGACCGTCGTTCGATGGAAAAACTCCGTCGGCAAGGAGGAATGCAACTGCGCGAGCGTGATCTGCGATTACGCGGAACGAGGCCGGGTCGACGTTTACGCGGTTGCCCGATTTTACTGCTGCTGAGCGAGTCTCGGCTCCTCTCGTCGGACCTGAGAGTTCGTGCCAGTACCTGGCGTCTGATTCCCTGCCGCGGTATGGGATTCCTGTGACGATCTCGATCTTCTCGACGAGGGGCACGAAGAGGTCGGTGTGATAGTTGTTGGTCACGCCCTGAAGTACGGCAGCGATGCGCTCGAGACCCATGCCCGTGTCGACAGAGGGTTTCGGGAGCGGCACGAGTGTGGCGTCTTCCTGCCTGTCGAACTGCATGAAGACGAGGTTCCATATCTCGAGGAAGCGCCCGGCTTCGGCGCCCTCGACGAATGCCTCCGTTGAGAACTCGGTGCGATCGAGTTCGGTCCACTCACCAGCCGCGCTCGCCGGGAAGCGCCAGTCGCGGGTCATGTGCGCGAGGTCGACATAAATCTCCGAGCACGGCCCACACGGGCCGGTGTCTGCCATCTGCCAGAAGTTGTCGTGAGCGCCAAGCCCGTAGAT
>JBKJRW010000119.1:0-30296 GCA_046593165.1 Gemmatimonadaceae bacterium | reverse complement strand
CAAGATCGGGTTCGAGTGCGATCGTCACAGCGGAATCCATCTCAACTCTGACTTGTATCCAGTGCGGATTGTGGACGACAATCTGGAAGAAGCGTCTCCGGGCGAGAGTGGAGAGGTAATTGTTTCGAATCTCGTGAATCGCGCCACCGTCCTTCTCAATTATCGACTTGGTGACGTCGCGCACATGCTCCCAGAGGGGTGTACGTGTGGACGAACGCTGCCACTCATGTCATTCATTGAAGGGCGCACTGATGACTGGGTGATGCTCACCTCGGGCGAAGCGATACATCCGCAGTCGGTACGTACGCTATTCACCGACGAGAAGGGAATCTCGCAGTATCAGGTGGTGCAGCGGCGACCCGACCATTTCACTGTCGCCATCGCTGGCCTGGTCCCGGATGCGGTGCTTGCCGATCGAATCGGCATGCGGTTCAAGGAAAGATTCGGCGAATCAGTGAGCGTCGAAGTGAGCTTTGTGGTCGCAATCGAGCCATCTGTTGGAGGAAAGATCCGCCCTGTCATCTCTCTCGTTGGAGCCAATGCATGAACCGGAGCCGCCTGGAATTCTGGCTCCGGGAGGAAATTGCAGGCCCGGTCGTCAAGGTGCTCCAACCGGTGTTGTACCTCTTCGCATTCGTATGGCGACGCCTGCTCGTACGTACGACTGTGATTGGAATCACCGGCAGTCTTGGCAAGACGACGGCGAAGGAATCGCTTGCATACATACTCGCGATGGAGGGACGGACCTTTCGTTCTTACCAGAACCAGAACAACACCGCGATGGTGGTGCTGAACATTTTGAGAATCAGGCCGTGGCACAGGTACGCCGTAATCGAGGTGGCAGGTTCGGCGCCGGGACTCATGAAGCGGTCTGCGCGCCTGCTGCGGCCCGATGTCGCGATCGTCCTGAACGTCCGCCGCACGCATAGCACAGCGTTCACCGACATGGAGCGGTATGCGGCCGAGAAGGCAGAGTTGTTTGCGGCGGTAAAGCCTGGCGGAGTAGTGGTGATGAACGATGACGACCCACTCGTGTCCGGGATGGCGGTTCCGACAGGCACGCGTGTCCATCGTTTCGGAACGGCAGAAAGCGCCGAGTATCGCATGAGCAGTGTTTCAGCGGTATGGCCGCGGCGTCTCGGTTTTGTTTTTCGTCATGGGGACCAAAGCCGAAGAATCGAGACACAGCTCGTCGGCGAACATTGGCTCACATCAGCGGGGGCGGCGCTGACCGCATCTGTTGCGCTGGGAGCAAGTCTCGACCATGCCGCTCTGGCATTGCGCGACGCGGAGCCTTTTGCGGCGCGGCTCCAGCCGCTGGAGCTTCCGTCTGGTGCTATCATCCTTCGTGATGATAACAACGGGTCAATCGATACGATTGAGGCATCGCTCAAGGTGCTGTCGGAAGCAACAGCCGGGCGCAAGTTGCTCGTGATGACGGACATCTCGGATTTCGGGAATCAACGCCGAAGTAACCGGCTCAGGTATCTCGGTACCCGGAGTGCTGCGGTGGCGGACGTCGTGGTTTTCATAGGAGTCGCCGCGGACCATGGGGTTCGGGGGGCGATCGAGGCCGGGATGCCCGCGACCAATGCTCATGCTTTCCCATCGTTACGCGCAGCCGCGGAGTTTCTACGCGGAGAGTTGAGAGCTGGGGATCTGGTATTATTGAAAGGGCGGGGTTCCGATCATACCGCCCGGCTGTTTTTCGCTCAGCTCGGTGATGTGGCGTGCTGGAAGGAATACTGCGCGAAGCGGATGCTCTGTGATACGTGCTGGGAGCTGGGTGTGTCCCGGAAAGAGGCGGCAATGGCGAAGCTCGTGACGGTTCCACTTGCGGATTGAAGCTTCTCGCCTTGGTCGGCGGGCAGTTGCCCTTGCCCGCTATGCCGGCATGCGGGGTGTGTGGTTCGCGGTGCTGGGACAGTTGGGATACCGCCGGCAATGCTGGCGGACACGGGCTATCGCAGAATCGGAATGATTGGGTGCTTCGGGATCGGAGCAGTGTGTCGTCGGTTCATCCGCGTGTACCCAGGGGAGCGAGGTCCGGGCGAATGATGCAGTCGTCTTCGGGATGGGACCGCAGCTTTCATCGCCTGGACACGAGAGGTCATTACCTCGACGCGTTTTTCGCCGACATAAAGCGGAATGCGTACCTGACGCTGATCGAGCGATGGGGCGGTATGCCGGCAGGCGGGCGCGTGCTCAAGACCGATCTCTTTGAGGAAGCGATGGGGCCCGATGCATTCATGCTGAAACTTGGGGGGTCGCCGAGCATGCTTGTCGGAATGGATGTGTCGAGCGAGGGAGTACAGCGTGCGCAGTCCAACGACATGAACCACACTGCACGGTATCTCATGGCCGATGCGCGCCATCTACCGTTCGCGACTGGATCCCTTGACCTCATAGTGTCGCCATCGACGCTGGATCATTTCAAGGATTCGAGGGACCTTGGGAACAGCCTGCGAGAAATCAGGAGAGTGCTTTCACCTGGTGGGCGGTTGATCATCACGCTGGACAATAAGCAGAATATTGCTGACCCACTCCTGAGATTGGCAAACCGGCTCGGCATGGTGCCGTTCTTTCTCGGGAGTTCGTACACGGTGAAAGGGCTGAAGCGTGAACTGGAGGCGGCGGGACTCGACGTTGTCGATACGACGGCACTTGTGCATCATCCGCGTCTATCTGCGGTTGCGGCTACGGCACTGTCTCGCCGTGTTGGCTGGCCATCGCTCACTCGCTTCATTCGTTCGGTATTCTTGTCGATGCAGCACCTTCAGAATTCGCGGCTTCGGTATTTTTCGGGGTGTTTTGTTGCCGCGCTCGCTACACCCCGAGCCACTTCATGACATGAGGCACCTGGCGGGCGGAGGCCGGCGGTAATCCCGCAGGCGGCCAGAAAGAGGTGAGAGCCAGCTACCTCCATTGATATGGCTACCGGCGCCTCTCATATTCCAGCCGTTACGCGACATCACACCGGAGGCACGTGTGATTGGACTGTTCGCTGGAGCCATCGCAGTATTCCTTCTGGACCATTGGAGCAAGCGAATGGTCGAAGCACGCCTGGCCAACGGCCAGATCGCTCTTGGTGGCATTGTCTGCATCCGGCACATGTCCAGTCGTCGACCGCGGTACAGTAGCGACCGCGCGCGAGTCACGCTGATCGTGATCTGGGTCGCGGCGCTCGTTTCAGCGGTAGTGCTGGTCCGCCTTGGCACCTATATCCGCACGGACGCGGCGATCCTCGGTCTCGGCGCCGCGCTCGGCGGGGCGGCGGGAAATCTTTTCGAAATACTGGGACGTCGCGGCGTCACCGACTTCATCGATCCTGGATGGTGGCCCGCGTTCAATCTTGCGGATGTTGCCATTGTCGTCGGACTGACGATGACGATGTGGCCGGCTGGATGAGAATTTCTTGAGACGGGTTCTCTTCCGGTTGTTCGGCCGCCCTGTTCACAGCTATCCGGCAATGTTGTATGTCGGCCTCGTACTTGGCGCGGTTGCAGGCAACTACGCGGCAAACGTGGCGGGACTCGATGCATGGAGAGTGTTCGTGGCCACGGTTCTCCTGGCCATGCCGTCAGTTGGCGGCGCAAGGGTTCTCTTCGTCGCAACGCACTGGGATCAGTATCGAGACAACCGCTCGAAGATCTGGGACTTGAGCGAAGGAGGGATGGGACAGTATGGCGGAATTCTGCTCGCTGTGCCGCTCTCCGTGCCTCTCCTTGCGGGGATGCGGCTTCCGTTCGGCGCATTCTGGGATGTCGGTTCGTTCACGATTCTCGTCGGAATGATTTTCACGCGGTTCGGTTGTCTCATGAACGGATGCTGTTCGGGACGCCCATCGACGGCGTGGTGCAGCCTGTATCTGCCCAACAGCCGCGGCGTGTGGGAGCGGCGGATGCCGACTCAACTCATGGAAGCGGGGTGGGCCACGTTGCTTCTCATCTCGGCGGTGATGCTTTGGGACAGGCTACCCTTTGACGGGGCGTTGTTTGTGTTCGTCGCTGCGGGCTATGCAACTGGCCGGCTGGCGATGGAGTCGATGCGCGATCTGCGCGCGGCAGGACGGAAGTTCACGGTTCAACACGCGATATCGCTGCTCATTATCGCACTGTCCGTCGTGGCGCTGACGGGCCGCAGTTTCATGTAATCCCGGAGGAACGGCCCGATGCCCAGCAATCTCACCGGCGATTTCGACGTTGTCGCGCAGTTCGCCATTCCCGCTGCGAACAGGCTCCTTGCAGCGATGCACATGAGCGAACGATTTCCTCACTCCTTCGCTGTGCGGGTGGATGACAATCACGCGCCCGGTCTCGATGCCGCGCATCCAACGCTTGTGGGGATCATGGACTCGTTCGGCGATCCGATCACCAACCACCAGCGCATCGGACGGCCATCGTTGCTGGCCAGCGAATCGCCCTCGGTCAACGCGGCGTACGCGGCAATGGGTGGTGTAGTGAACCTGGATGGTGCCGTATTCGAGAATGTTCCGATCGAGCCGAGTAATCTGCAGGGTCGCGCGCAGCTCCAGCTCTTTCCGCCGACGATCGAGATTCCCGACAGCTCGGGGACGAACGTGACGATACGTCTCGAGATGATCGCGCGTTATTTCCCGGATCCGAACACCAGCCCTGTCGCGGAATTCGTGCGCGGCGAGCTGCGGGTTACGGCTCCCGTCACGCAGGTGGCATCGCAGGTCGCGAAGGTTGTGGAGATCGACATCAGGAGCGCGTCGGTGGGGGTCGATTTCAGGCCGAGGTGGTCGAGCCGTCCACTGGTGGCCGAGGATCTTGCGGCCATCAATCTGCTGATCCGGAATGCGCTGAAGACCAGCTTTCTTCCGTCGAGCAGCAGGCTGCCGTCGAATATCGCGCATATGCAATTCAGGACGATACGCGGCGCCGGCCAGGCAATCGCCATTCTGCTCGATACTGAAGGCGACCGCGGCAATCCAGCCAGCGCCGGCAATGTGTTTCTGGGCGGAGACGACTTCGCGTTTGGGGTTGGCGCGGATTTCATCCATGCTGCGTTCCAGCCGACGCTCGACAAGGTGTTGACGACGCCTGTCGATCCAGTGACGTTCAGGATCGAGTCACTCGTCCACACGTGGACAATCACTTACACGTTCGCGCTTCAGAGTGCGACTCTCGAGCTCGAGGCTGGAGAAATTGTTCTCAGGATTCGCGGTCATGCACGCACTTCTTCGTGGCCCCCGAATTTCGATTTCAATGTTCGCGCGGCTTTTTCTCTTGAACCGAGTGGCGACACCGCCGAGTTGTCGATTGGTGATGTTTCGATCGATACGTCGAGTTGGGTGATCAACCGCTTCCGCGGGGCCGCAACGTCGAGCATCAGGAGAGTCTGCGATCTCGCGCTGAGCCAGGCTGGTGCGAAAGCCATTGTTCGGCGCATGCTCAGTGCGGAGCAGAATCTGGGGCCGTTCGTGGACTCGCTGCTGCAGTCTGCGCGAAAGGATAACGCGCCTCCAGCACCAAGGGGATTCGCGCTGGAGTGCACCGGTGTAGAGATCAGGGCAGAGGGGATTGTGCTGCGCGGGTCGTTGTCGGTTGATGAATGGCCGGCTCCTCATGTCGAGTTCGAGCAGATACCAATGGATGGCGGCGGGCGATTCGGTGCTGGCGCAGCCGAGGTGATCGGAGGCGCCGACTATTCGGCGCTCAAGACATGGATTCCCGGCGGGACTATATCGCGATACGAGTGGAAGCGGCAGGGACAAAGCCAGCCGGGGGCCACTGATGAAAACAGGTTCGTCTTCCTTCATCAACGACCCGCTGTTTCAGTCGGAACGTCGGGTCCGGTTCCGCTGATGGGATATGCACCACTTTGCGTGACCGTGCACGGATCGAGGCTTTCGGCGTCGGGTCCGGTTGCTACGCAGCCAGTGTCAGCGACCATTTGCGGCGTCAATTCGTTTCCAGTCGTTGGAGATCTGGACGCGAATCTGGCGATTGCGCTGGTGGAGCCGGGCGACGATGGGACGATAAGAGTGGCGGGGCATGCAGCGGTGGAATCGGCGGGGCGCGGCAGGGTAGCTCCGAATCTCATTGTGCATTTTGGTGGTGCCGAGAGTGCGGCTGATCTCGCGCGCGTGCTTGATGGGTTGAGCCAGAGCGGGCGCACCGATGCATCGACCGCCGTGATGGCTGTGCTGCCCGCCGAGGATATCCGGCGTGCGCGTTACACGGCCGGGGTGACTTACGCGGAAGGCGATGACGGTGCGTGGTTGCGTCGCTTCGGCCTGAGTGATGCGCGCAGGCCTTATACTATTGTAGTGGTGCCGAATGGAAAGGTGGTGTGGTCGCATGAAGGAGAGGTGGATGCCGCTTCGCTTTCTGATGCGCTCAGGCGTCTGCTCGTTGGGGGTGCGAAGGTGAGGGCAACGCTTGTGCCGAGGGCGCTCAGAATTGGGCAACTGGCTCCGAATTTCCTGTTCGAGTACGCGAAGGGCCACGATCTTACGCTCCACAAGGTTACGGGGCGGCCGGTCGCGGTTGTTTTTTGGAGGAGTGCTTCGCACCAGAGTCTGGAAACGCTTCGAACGGTCGCAGGTGGCGCTCGGGGTGCCGACGCAGCGGGCCCTCTCGTCCTGGCGGTAAACGATGGCGAGTCTCCGGAAGTCTCGAAACGCGTTTTCGCCGAGCAGAAGCTGTCGGGAACGTTGGTGGTCGATGAAGGGCGGCAGATCTCACGCGCCTATGGAGTGAATACCTGGCCCACGACAGTGTGGATCGACAAAGTTGGCAGGGTGGGAGTGGTGCGGATCGGCTCGTTCTCTGGTGAGCCAACGGGGTCTCCATTCAACGGTCCCGAGAGTGATGGCAAACACGATGATGCCGCAGCGCAAAGGAGTGCCAGATAATGATTGATTCATTCGTGCTGCTCGCGCCGTTGCTGATGTTGCCCGTTGTCGCACTGTTTGCGTTCGTTGGGTGCGACCGCGTCTTCGGTTTGGAGCCGAGGCCTCCGGCAGCGCCGATGCCTGGACCCACTGGTCTCGTTGCAAGTCCCGGGAATGGCAAGGTCGTGCTCTCATGGGATCCATATCCCGAGGCGACCAAATTCACCGTCAGGCGTGGCGAGACGAGCGGAGTCTACACCACCGCTGTTTCAGACATCATGCAGCCAACATACACGGACCCGAGTGCCACTAACGGAACCACGTATTTCTATGTGGTTACGGCGATGGTGGCGGGTGAAGAGAGCGATTATTCGGAGGAAGCTTCCGCGACCCCGTCGATGGCAGCGCTTGTTTCATTTGCACGGCCGACGATGCTCGGCACCACGTTTGTCGCTGCGAACGGCTGGTTCGGGATGGCGATACTGGTGGGTGCAGCTCCCGTGAGCGTGCAGGGCCTGGGCCGCGGATTTTTTCCGGGGAACAGTCAGATTCATGTGATAAAGATCGTGGCGGCGGATGGGGTGGATGTGCTGAATGCTTTTGTGTCGGTTAGCATGGCGGGAGGCACAATGGGGGAGTTCCGGTATGCGCCGCTCAACCCTGCTGTCGTACTGGCGCCAGGCACGAAGTACTACATCGTCAGCCAGGAGATTGCGGGCGGGGACAATTTCTACAATCACAACACGACGGTAACGACGACCGACGTTGCGTCGGTGATCCAGAGCGTCAAGGGTGGTCCGCCGTACGTGCAGGATTCCTTTCCGGACACCACGTATGGTCCGGTGGATTTCCAGTACTGAGGCCCGCCAGGCGGGATGTTTCGATTTCGGGAGCGGGTTTCCGTAGCCGCGTTGTGCTGGGAGGCCCGCGAAGTTGACGGCAGGGATACAACCTTCCATCAACTTTCCGAGGGTCAAGAGATGAGCGCAACTGTCACTACAGCGGAACATACTTTCGAGTCGGTGCTCGACGTGCTCGAGCGATTTCGCCAGCGTGCGACTTATGGGGCGGTCGCCGGAGTGGTCGATTCGTCTCCGCGCTCGCTGATGACTGGGCGGCCTCGCGATCAGAGGCATTCGTGGATCGTGAGCCGGCAGAATGGCCAGCCGACGGGGTACCCTTCCGATCAGATCGATCCGGCGCTGGGATCGCGCGAAAGAATTCTTGGCTCTCCCGACGAGCTGAGGGGATGGCTGGCCGATCCGGGCTGAGTGGGCGACGCTCACCGACACCTGACTACTGTTCTTCTTCGCCACCAGGAAGGGAATCAGGCCGCCTGGTGCCCGCCGCCGCCGCATCGTCCTGGCGGCGCGAAGGGAACGAGAACGCAAAAATTGTCCCCCCTTCGTCAGGAAATTCCGCCCACGCCCGCCCGCCAAGAGATTCGGCAGTCTCTCGAACGAGACTCAAGCCCAGGCCGGTACCTTCGGTATCCGTGACGGTTTCGGCATGCGCACGGTAGAAATGCTCGAAAAGCTTGCTTCGCGCGGCATGCGGAACGCCAATTCCGTTGTCGCGCACGCGCACGATCAGTTCTCCGTAAGACTGGTTCGGATACTGAAGTTCACCGGTGATCTCGACCCAACGCTGGGCCTTCGCTGGATCGGAGTACTTGATCGCATTCGATACAAGATTCGTGAGGCAAAGCTCCACAGCAGCAGCATCTACCTCGACGGGTGGGAGATCCTCGGCGACTCGGACCTCCACGCCACGACTCTCGGATGTGTCGCGAAGTTGCCGAACCGCCTCGGCGGCAGCCTGAGGAAGAAGAACATTCCGGTTCTGTCGTGAATCAGTCTCGAGGCGCGACAGGGCCTCGAGATTTGTGAGTACATGCTGGAGCTCTTCGGCGTTGTCGAGGACCATGCGTTGAAACCGCGCGCGCTGATCGGCGTCGAGCCAGGGCTCCTGAAGCATATGACCGGCACCGCGCAGTGCGCCAACGTGGTTCTTGAGCTCGTGCGCAACCATGCGGTTGAACCGGCGCAACCGATTCTCTCGCTCGGCGACTCGTTCGCCCGCGAGGCGGAGAAAATGCGACATCGTGGCCTGGCGGATCAGCTCCACGGCCTGGCCAATCTGTTCCCAGCATATCAGCGCCTCGCGCCGGTTCTCTTCGCCGCCGACACCTTCGACCACAGGTCGCAGTGTGGAGTAGACGATGTTCGCGAGTATCTCGTGCTCCTTCAGGATCTGGTATGCATCAAACCCCTGTGAGTGACGCAGCGCGCCGAGCTCCATCGCCTTGGCCGTGACCGGAACCGTTGTGTTCAACTCGCCTTCGGGGTGCTCCAGAAAATCTGCGATCCCGTCGAGCAGAATCGGCACGTGATTGAGCAGATCGTCCGTCGGAAAGACATCGTTGCGGCTGATTGTCACGCGCGCGCTGATGCGCTCGAGCCAACGCTGAACGATACTCTCCCGCTCGGCCCGGAGGGTCGCGGCCACAACGCTCCGGAGTGTACCATCAGACGGTGGCTTGTTCACGGAGGAAAAGTAACGCCGGGTCATCATCTTGGGGGAAGGTCGGCCAACCGACCAGGGCGAGTGATTTTGCTTGAGGTCTCGCCATTTCCCGGCTAATGTGTGGCGGCGAACCGGAATCTTCATACAGCCACTTATCACCAGGTATCACTCGATGGCGAATTGCCGCTTTTTCGCAACCTCCGCTTTCCTGGCTACTGCGCTCGTACCGCATCACGTCTACGACCAGTTGCGAGCCGTGGCGTTGAGTGCATTGCCGATGGCTTAAAACGAAACGGCAATTATCCTGTGATGCATTCCGATCAGCCCGTTATCGTGGCTTGTGCGGCGAACGCAGCGTACGCGCTGCCACTCGCGGTAATGCTTCGCTCGGCGACAGAAAACCTTTTGCCGGGACGGGAGTTGTCCGCGTGGGTCATTGACGACGGGCTCGGTGATTCGGCGAAACGACGGGTAGTTGAGTCACTGCCAGACCGGGCCACGATCAATTGGCTGTCGCCAAGCAGGTCAAATTTCGGCGGGCTCCCGTTGTGGGGGCGAATGCCTGTCACCACATACGACAAGCTGATGATTGCTGAGTCGCTGCCGCCTGAGTTGACGAAGGTGATCTGGCTCGACTGCGACATGCTCGTTCTGGCCGATATCGCTGAGCTGTGGGAACGGCCGATGGGTGACTCGCTCGCTCTTGCCGTTACCGATTCACTGGTGCCCACCGTGTCGTCGCGATTCGGCGTGAGCGGATTCGCTGACATGGAGCTCGACGAGTCGGCACCATACTTCAATGCTGGAATGATGGTTATCGATCCCGCGCGTTGGCGCAGTTCGAAGGTGGCTGCCATGGCGCTCGAGTACCTGAGGCGATTCCGCGATCGCATTGTTTTCTGGGACCAGGAAGCACTGAACGCAGTGCTCGCCAATCGCTGGAAGGAAGTCGATCCGCGCTGGAACTGGAGCGCGAATCTGGATCGCCTGTCGAGCAGCGGTTCACGCGCAGTCAACGGTGAACGAGCGCGTGTGATCCATTTCAACGGAAATCTCAAGCCATGGATAGTGCGGGAGGCAACGGAGCTCGACGCCACATACTATCGAGTAGTCGATGACACTGCATGGCGTGGCTGGCGCCCTGACCGCACTCTCACGCGGTCGATGCTTTCCTGGTACGGATCGTCCCCTCTGAGACGGGTAATGTATCCCGCCGAGAAGTGGGGAATGCACGCGGTATGGCGTCTGACACAGAGGAATGCCTGACAAGATGATTGAAGCCACAGAAACTCTGCCGCTGCTGTCGGTAGTACTGGCAACGGACAACCTGAAGCGAGTGGAAACCGTCATCGCGAGTCTCGCCGCGCAGACAGTGGCGCGGAAGACCGAACTCATTCTGGTGATGATCGACACCGCAGGGTCGCGTGATCGCGAGCGACTTGCAAGTAGCTTTCATTCACTCGCGATCATCGACGTGATCACGATAAATCCCCTTGCCGCGGCGCGCGCAAAAGGCGTCAGGGTGGCTCAAGCGCCGTTCGTGTTCATCGCCGAGACGCACGCTTACCCCGATCCGGACCTTGCTGAAAAACTCATCGATGCGCTGGCCGGTGAGTGGAGCCTGGCCGTTCCCGGATTCCGTAACTCCAATCCCGAGTCGGCGTTGAGCTGGGCGAGCTTCCTGAACGATTACGGCTCGTGGGCCCAGACCATTGCCTCGGGTGAGATCCAGAGAGCGCCGTCGCACGATGCAGCCTTTCGCAGATCAGTGCTTCTGGAATTCGGGGATCGTCTGGAAAACGCGCTGACATTTGGTGATGAGATGAATCTCACGCTACGCGAGCGCGGACACCGCTCGTATTTTGAGCCGGCCGCGGGAATTCAGCATGTCAACATCAGCCGATTTCAGTCGTTTCTGCGAGAGCGCTTTCTCTCCGGTGTCTTGATCGGCGGATATCGGAGCGCGCGCTGGGGGGTTGTGCGCCGAGTCGCGTACGCCCTGGGCTCACCGCTGATTCCGTTCGTGCTTCTGGCGCGAATCAGGGAGGGAGTAACACAGGCACAGCGGTCGCACACTCTGCCAACAGGCACGCTTCCGGCACTCGTGTTTGCGGCGATTCTCAAGGCCGCCGGCGAAATGCGCGGCTACCTGTTTGGCGCATCGGCATCGGCCGAGGAAGGGATGACCGGCTACGAAGTGCGGAAGCTCGCCTTCAATGCCGGCGAGGAAACGTGACGTGGCGTAACGCCGGATCTCTCAACGTCGGCGTAATCGGCTGCGGCGTAATCGCGTATTGGGTTCATCTGCCACTGCTGCAACGCATGAAAGGGGTACGGCTGGTGGTCGCTTCCGACCCCGATCCTGTCGCAAGAGAGCGGGCTGCTCGAGTAACCCGGGCGCCAATCGTCGAACGCGCGGAAGACGTGTTGCGTGACGGAGGCGTCGAAGCCGTGGTGATTTGCGCGCCCACACATCTCCATGCCGATCTCTCGGTAGCGGCGCTGCAGGCGGGGAAGCATGTGTTCGTCGAGAAGCCAATCGCTACGAGCGCTGATGATGCGGGGAGAGTGATAGCAGCGGCGCACGGTAAAAATCTCTCGGCAATGGTGGGGTTCAATCGGCGCCGGCATCCAATGTTCGAGCAGGCCCGGCGACTCATCGTCAATGGCGAGATTGGCAGCATTCGCGCCGTGCAGTCGGCGTTTTGTGAGCCGATGGCCGCGGAGGCGATGAGTGTATGGCGGCGGCACCGAGATACCGGTGGCGGTGTCCTACTCGATCTTGCATCTCACCATATCGATCTGGTGCGCTGGTTTCTTGACGACGAGGCAGAGTCGGTCGACTGCTCTATCGCGTCGGAGGCGACGGAACACGACATGGCAATTTTATCGCTTTCGATGGTGAAGGGGGCATCGGTTCAGGGATTCTTTTCCTATCGAACCGGACGCGCTGACTACATCGAGTTCGTGGGCGAGCGGGGCACGCTCCGGATCGATCGTCACGAACAGAACTTTACGGTACGGGTATCTCGCCGGCTGGGCTATGGAACGCGACGGCGTTTCGTTGTTCCGGATTTCGCCGTTGCCGCATGGCAGGCTCAGCGCATCTTCAGACCTTCGAGAGAGCCGTCATACAAGCGAGCACTCGCCGCGTTTGTGGACTCCACCCGCGGCGGAGCCGGCCACGTCGCTTCGCTGACCGATGGAGCACGATCGCTTGACGTGGTTCTCGCTGCAGAGGAATCGGCACATTCGCACACTCGAGTGCGAATGCAGGCCTGATCTGTTGCAAATGCTGATGTCGCCCACAATGTGCCAACGGGAAACCAGGAATGTTTGATACGATGAACGATGCGCCCAGAACGGACCCGGTGCTTTCTGTCATTCTGGTCGCCGATAATTTCAAAAGAGTGGAAGCGGTTCTCGAGAGTTTTGCCGGGCAAACTATCGCCAGGAAAACCGAACTCGTTCTGGTGATGACCGTGGCGGCGGATCAATCGGTCCGCGTCCGGCTCGGCAAGAGTTTCCAGTCACTGAAAGTCATTGAGGTCGAGTCAATCGCGCATCTCGCGGCGGCGCGCGCGAAGGGCGTGCGTGCCGCGGCGGCCGCCGTCGTTTTCATCGCGGAAACGCACGCATTTCCGGACCCCGACATGGCTGAAAAGCTGATCGGCGCATTGTCCGCTGAGCGAAGCCGCGTCATACCCGCTTTTCGTAACGCGAATCCGCATTCGGGATTGAGCTGGGCAGGGTTCATCAGCGATTACGGAGGCTGGGTGCAGACCCTTCCTTCGAGAGAGATCGAGCGTGCGCCGTCGTACAACGCTGTGTTCCGTCGCTCGGTGCTTCTCGAGTTCGGCGACCGCCTGGACAACGTGCTGACGTTCGGTGATGAACTTTACGTAGCGTTTCGCACTCGGGGCCACATATCGTATTTTGAGTCGGCCGCGGGTATTCAGCATGTCAACATCAGTCGGCTGGGATCGTTTGTGCGTGAGCGTTACCTGGCTGGCGTGCTGATCGGTGGTTACCGAAGTGCGCGGTGGGGCCTCATGCGTCGGCTGGCGTACGCTGCAGGTTCACCTCTCATTCCAATCGTGATGCTGTTCCGAATGCGGGATGGAGTGCAGGAGGCCTGGAGGACGCAGTCGCTACCAGCAGGCACCATCCCGGCGCTCGTGATTGGCGCAATCATCAAGGGCGCTGGTGAGATGCGTGGCTATCTGTTCGGCGCACCAGAATCAGCCGAGGAGGGAATGACTGGCCTGGAGGTGCGAAAGCTCGCGTTCAACGCAGGTGAGGGATCGTAGTTCGTGCGAGTCCTGATGATTACCGACTGGAACCGCGGACAGGGTGGTGCGGAAGCGTACATGTCGTGGATGCGCTCGGGCCTCACTCACGCCGGAGACGAGGTGCGGCTCCTTACAAGCAGCGCGGGATCTGCGGCCGATGGAACAGCGGACTACGTTGCATACGGAACGGATCGCCCCACGGCGCAGGCATTTCTACAAATAGTGAACCCGTTTGCGATGCGAACGGTTCGGAAGGCCGTCGGGTCTTTTCGTCCCGATGTCGCGTACGTCAACATGTTCGCGCACCATCTATCTCCAGCAATCTTTCCCGCACTCGGAAACATTCCAGTCGTGCTGGCGATATCGGATTACAAGTGCATCTGCCCGATCGGATCCAGGCTTTGGCCAGACATGTCGGTTTGCACTGTGAGGGCAGGCTGGGTGTGTCACCAATCAGGGTGTGTGTCGGTGCCGCACTGGATTCGCGATCGGCCGAGGTATGGGTTGTTGCGATTGGGGGTGGCTCGGGCGGCGCGTGTCGTGGCGTGCAGCGAATGGGTGCGGCGCGAGTTGGCGCGGGAGGGGATCGACTCCGAGTGCATGCTTCTGCCCGTGCCACGGCCGGGTACGGACTACCTCCGTATTCCTTCGCCAGAGCCGAGTGTTTTTTTCTGCGGACGGCTCGATATCGAGAAAGGGGTAGATCGCCTTTTGCGAGCGTTCGCCCAGGTGTTGGTCTCGAATGCTAATGCGGTATTACGGATCGCGGGACGCGGCCCGGAGCGGTCTCGATTGGAGGCATTGGCGCGCGAGCTCGGCATATTGCCCAACGTCGTTTTCCTGGGATGGCTCGCGCCCTCCCAAGTGGAGCACGAGCTTTCCTCGGCGTGGGTTCTCGTCGCTCCATCGCTATGGGCAGAGCCGCTCGGGTTGGTTGCGCTGGAGGCGATAGTCAGAGGAGTTCCTGTGGTTGCGAGCGAACTCGGGGGGTTTGCCGAGACGGTGGAGGAGGGCATCAGTGGAATGCTCGTACCCAACGGCGATGTGGATGCTCTTGCTCGAGCGCTGACGGCGATAGTCAGTCGCCAGGCATTCACGAACGGAATTCCGGATGACGTTGTTCGCCGGGTGAGCGATCGGCATGAGGTGGCTTCTCACGTCACGCGGATACGCGCGATTCTAAGCGAGGCCGCGACAGGTGTTGGCCGTGAACCGCGGCATGCCGATGCGCGGATGTCTGGACAATGATCGAGGCCCGCCAGTTGCACTTGTGCCCGTGAACACAAAACGGGGCACGGGGTTGCATGGTTTGTCGACTGTGAAATTGCTGGGAAGAAATAGTGGTCGCTGCGCCTGCCTGGCGTTGGCGCTCGCCGGATTGATCGTGCCGAGTGCCTCGGCGCAGGTGATTGATTCCGTAAAGCGCGTGAATCAGGGCGCCGCCCTGCAGGCGCTGCTGGCAGATGCCGCTTTGGTGAATGCGCAAATCCCGGATCGGCTGCGCGCTTACCGCGCCCGCGTCGAAACCGAGATGTCGCTCGCTATTCTCGATTCGGGGGCACGCGAGCGTACGGCGCAGCTCGAGCAGATCGAGAGCGACGTTCGCTTTCGCAACCCGGATCGTTACGATCAGCGGGTGATCGGGTATCGCAACCAGTCCGTGGGCCCGACGTTCAGCCTGATGTCGATATTCGGTGGGTGGACCACACCGACCCTGTACGGCAATCGCCTCCAGCTCGGAGTGAGCTCCGCTACATCCTCGAATCGAACGATCAGCCAGACGGGTGCGAGTTTCGCAATTCATCCGCTCGCCGCAAACCGCGACGCATACTATATGTATGATGGTGGCGATACGGCCGTCACGATCTTCTCGACGAGCGGCCGGAAGATTCCCCTTTCCCGCATCCGCGTTAGCCCCCGGCCCGATGCCAGGGGCGACGCGATCCTGTTTTACGGGGACATGTACCTGGACGCCGACCGCAGGCAGATAGTGCGAATGCGCGGACGTATGGTCGAGCTGAAGGACGGCAAGGTCACGATAAAGGCGGGCAGCCGCATTCCGGGCGTGAGTGGGGCGTCATTCGTCGAGCTCGTGAATGTAGAGGTGAACGGGGAGTATTGGCTCCCCGCATATCAACGGACGGAAATTCAGGCGCGCATCGCGCTATTTGGAGATTTCCGCAGCATCGTCAGGGTGGTGTCGAGATTTTACGACATCAGGGCGAACGACTCAACGTGGAACGGGCCCGAGGCACCTCCCGGAGTTCGCCATAACCTGACATTCGCATCGGCGGCGAACCAGCAGCGCTTCAAACAATGGCAGCAACCCATCGGTGCCGCGAGCACCGATGCGTACTACGCGGAGTTCGACGATCTCGCGCCGGAAGCCTGGCGAACGATCGGCGAATCTACGATTCGTTTCAAACCGCGTTCGCTTGGCGAAGTGTTCCGCTTCAACCGTATCGAGGGGGCCTTCACGGGCATCGCGGCCGAACGCGATTTCCGCGACACTGCACCGGGTTTGTCGATCCGGGGCTCGGTTGGTTATGCGTGGTCAGAGGGTGTCGCGCGCGGAATGTTTGGCGCGCAGCGCACGCTTGGCAGGACAACAACCGGACTTCGAGCTGAACGCGCGCTGGCCAACACAAACGATTTCCAGCTTCCTCTTTCGTCTGCGGCGACGCTGTCGGCGCTGCTCGGAAGCACCGACGACTTCGACTATCTGGACAGACAGAGCGTGACAGCCTCAGTCAGTCGCACCCTTGGGGCACAGCGCAGATCGACAGTCCGATTCGAAGCCGGTCCCGCCCGCGATCAAGCTGTCGAGCGCAATATCTCGCGGGGGATTTACGTGGCCAGGGGAGAGGGATTCAATCTCAATCGCGGGATACGGGAAGGCAGATACTTCAGGACCGCGGCCGACCTCGAGGTAAATCCGCAAGTGAGTGGGATGTTCGTGGACCGCGGCGTTGGGCTACGCGTGCGCTACGAGCGCGCAGATGGCGACCTCCGGTGGCAGCGAATCGAGGTGCGCACCGCTGCGCGGCGGGAGCTGGGGCCGTTCCAGCTTTACGCGCGCGGCGATGCGGGCGCGCTGATTGGATCTCCAGCCCCACAGGCTATGTTCGAAATCGGACGTGAGCAGGGGTTGAGCTCGTACCGCTACAAGGAATTCGCCGGCGATCGTGCGGCACTGGTTCGCACGGTACTCGGCTACACGCTCCCGATTTTGAGAGCGCCGATTCGATTGCCGAGCAGGCTGATACTTCCTGGTCTCGCCCCCGGATTCGCCGCGGGTGTTCAGGGCGGGTGGACTGAGGTTTCGAGTGCGGCGGCGCGACGCGCACTCCTGGAGCTCGGAACTACGATCGACCTCGAGACCGGACTGCCGACACCGTTGTCGCGTCCAACCGATGGCATGCGCGCATCGGCCGAGGTGCTGGTGACATTCTTCAGTGGCGCGCTGGCGTTTGGTGTCACGCGCCCGGTCGATCGACCGGGCGCGTGGAAATTCACCGGAAGAATTGGCCAGGGGTTCTGAACCTGCTCAGCCGCGGCGCGCCGCGTTAACCCAAAATGGGCGGCCTCCGATCTTTCCACGGCCGCACCATCTCGAGCTGGCCCGCCAGGCGAAACAAAGTCGCTTCGTCGCCATACCGCGCCACGAACTGCACGCCAATCGGAAGGTTGGCGGCATTCCAGTACAGAGGCACGGACATCGCCGGCTGTCCCGTCACGTTGAACAACGGGGTGTAGGGAATAACGTCGAAAATCTGGTCTGCGGATTTTTCGAGCGCACCGATCAGCCGAAGAACATTTCCCGCGCGAAGGCGACCGAGGATCTTGAGCAAAACCCTTTCGTGCGCCGGCGGCTGCAACGAGCCCACCGGGAAAGGAGGAATCGCCATCGTTGGCGTCACCAGCACATCAAAGCCCTCTGAAAACTCTCCAACCCGGCGTGCCGCGGTTCTGAGGTAGTGGTCAGCCTTGACGAACGCTCCCGCCGACAGTTCGCCACCGAGGAGGTTGAGCGCCCATGTCGTGAACTCGACATTGCCCGGGCTCGCCGTGCGTCCGGTCAGTCGCTTCGCTTCGAGCAGGTCTGCGTGAACCTCGCCGCAGACGACCGTCAGGAATGCGCGATTGAATTCTTCACGATCTACTGGAGGAGCGGCCTCGACTACCGTATGACCGAGGGACTCAAGGAGCGCAACCGAATCCGCGAGCGCTGCCCTGCAGTCTTCGTGAACCGTGTGCCCGAGAAACGGATCGCTTGTGAACGCGACCCGAAGACGTCCGGGATCTGTGCCGACTTCAGACAGAAACGAGCGGTCGTGAGGCGGAGCAGGGTAGGGTGCGCCAATGTCGGGCCCGGTTATGGCGTCGAGCATCGCCGCGCTATCCCGAACCGAGCGCGTGAGGCAATGCTCGATTGCCGCGCCTTGCCAGAGCTCGCCGGCGATCGGGCCGGCCGGAGTGCGGCCACGAGTCGGTTTGAGACCAAAGATTCCGCAGCATGATGCGGGAATGCGGATCGATCCCCCTCCGTCGCCTCCCCCAGCCCAGGGTACCATTCCACTCGCGACGGCCGCCGCTGAGCCGCCAGATGACCCGCCGGGACTGCGAGAGGTATCCCACGGATTTCGTGCGGGCCCGAAGAGTTCGGGCTCGGTGAAGGGTGTAAGCCCGAACTCGGGGGTGTTGGTCTTTCCGACAACTATCAACCCAGCGCGGCGATATCGCTTGACGAGCTCCGTGTCGTGAGGCGGGATCCACCCGTCGTAGAGCCGGCTGCCGCTCGTGATGGGCACTCCCGCATACCACGCGAGGAGATCCTTGAGCATGAATGGCACGCCGTGAAATTGCCCGTCACCCAGTGGAGCATCCGCCTGCTTCAGCGCTGAGTCGAACATCGTGTGGACGACTGCATTGAGGCGGGGGTTCAGCGCCTGAATGCGCTCGATCGCCGCGGTAACCAGTTCGCGTGGAGAGACCGCTCCGCTTCGAACCAGGGCTGCCAACGAGAGTCCGTCATGGGACGAGTAGTCGTTCATCGCCAATGACGATACGACGGGCGGGGAGGAAGCGCTATGATCGAGACTTCGGGCCTGTCATCGGGGCGAGTCGCGCGCATCTTGTAACTCTCGGGCTTTGCCCTCGATGCGGGCGTCCTTCTTGCCCTTCGGAACCCCATGCGAACACGCCTCGCCCTTGCGGTCATCGCTGGTTTCCTGCTCGTAACCGGCATCGCCACAGGTGTCTTCGGATGGTACGGATTTCGGGTCTATACAGAGCTGACCCCTGGGTCATGGCGGTCTCCGACCGAGATCCTCGATCGCAATGGCCAGACACTGGTTTCGCTTTACGGCAACGAATGGCGAGTTGCCGAGCCGGTGGTGCTGAAGGACCTGCCGTCCTATGTGCCGCATGCGTTTCTTGCGGCGGAGGATTCGAGGTTCCGAAGCCATTTTGGAATCGATCCTATCGGCGTCGGTAGAGCGGCCGTATCGAATATCGCCGCTGGTGGCGTGACCGAAGGCGGAAGCACGATTACGCAGCAACTCGCGAAAACTCGATTCCTGACGAGCAAGCGGACCATTTCCCGGAAGATGATCGAAGCTGGGCTTGCGGTGATGATCGAGCTGCGCCTTTCGAAGGATGAGATACTCGAAGCATACCTCAACGAAGTTTATCTGGGTCACCGCGACGGTCGTGAAGTGCGCGGGCTTGGTGAAGCCGCGCGAGTCTACTTCGGCAAGACCCCGCAAACGCTGACGCCCGGTGAGGTTGCGGTCATAGCAGGAATGATTCGCGCACCGAATCGCGACAACCCCGACGAGCGGCTCAGAATCGCGAAGCAGCGCCGCGACGCCGTACTTGGCGTGATGCTCCAGAAAAAATGGATCGACAAGCCCCAGTACGACGGCGCGATTGCGTCGCGCGCTGAGTTCGATCCGGGATCGCGCAGAGTGCGCCCGTATCCTTACCTGCTGGCTGCAATCAGGCAGGAATTCATCGACAGAGTTGGCGCGCGAAGGCTCAATACCGGCGGGTTGAAGATCTACACGGCGGTCGATCGTGAGATGCAGGTTGCAGCGGAAGTGGCGGTGCGTGCCGGTACTCAACGTCTTCGGGGTGCGCATCCATGGCTGAGAAGGAAGAAGCCTCTTCAGGGCGCGATTCTCAGCGTGGAGCCCGCGACCGGGGGAATTCGCGCGCTGGTTGGTGGGTCTGACTTCACACGATCGCAGTTTGACCGCACGCGGAAGATGCGCCGTCAACCGGGATCGGCAGCCAAGCCGTTCACCTATGCCGCAGCTATTGAAGCGCGCGCAATTACTTCATCGACGATCATCGAGGACGCGCCGCTTCAGGTCAGGTTGGCGAGCAATCGCACATGGGAGCCGAAGAATTACGATCAGCGGTTCCGCGGGCCGGTGACGGTGCGGGAAGCGTTCGAGAAATCGCTCAACGTGCCGGCGGTGAAGGTCGCAACGCGAGTCGGTGTCGATCGAGTTCGCGCAGTGTTGAACAAAGCGGGGATCACGGGTGATCTCTCGAAGACGGCCGCTATCGCGCTGGGTGTTGACGATGTCAGCATGCGCGAACTCGTCGCCGCGTACAGCATTTTCCCCAACCTCGGCGTGCGAATCGAGCCACACCTGATCGAGAGAGTGCAGTCGGGCATGGGCGGTGAAGTCTACTCCTATGAAGTGCAGCGCACCGAGGCGATGGACCCTGCGGTCGCGTATGTCGTGCATTCACTGATGAGAGGAGTCGTGATGCGGGGGACCGCCGCGAGTCTGAATCAGGCGGGCCTCGGGTACATCGCCGGGAAAACGGGAACCACGAGCAACTATCGCGACGCATGGTTCGTTGGATATGCGCCCGATCTGCTTACCGCTGTGTGGGTAGGATTCGACGACGGTACGCCGTTGCGCATGTCATCGGGCGAAGCGGCGGTTCCCATCTGGGCCGACTACATGAGAAAGGCGCCGCACTCGCACGGCGAGCTGAGGCCGCCGGCCGGGGTGAGCGTCGTCGAGGTCGATGCGGCGACCGGCCGCCTCTGGCAGGCCGAGTGCGGGCCCCCTGTGGTCGAAGTATTTCTCAGTGGAACTGCGCCACGCGAATCGTGCGGCGGCTACTTCGACTACGGACAGATCATGGCCGGGTTCGAAGAACCGGCGCTCTATGGCGACTCGATCGCGATGGACGGTCAGATGGAATCGGATACTGCAACGGGCATCGTCAAGGATCCCGATGAAGTGGAAGTTCCCGAAACTCCAGTGCCCGTCGCGGCCGATTCGATTCCCGTCGCCCCCGCGCCGATTCCAGCACCTCCCATTCTGCCGCCGCCTCCACCGCCCCCGGTTACGAAGGATTCGCTCAGTACCCTACCGCTCGGCCTTCAGTAGATCCCAGATACGCTCGTCCTCGGGCCCGAGCACCCAGACGGAGAATCCTCTCAGTTTCTTCTCCTTTGCGAGGTCGAGCTTGGCCTTGAACGAGCGTACGTCTTCGAGAAAAAGCCACTCGTAGATTCCGCCGACGCTGTACGAGGCAAAGGGAACCTGTTGCATGGGATCCCATTGAATTGTCGCACCATAACGCTCGGCGAACCCCTTGCCCCACGTCCAACTCACCGTCTGGCTCGTCGAGCTCGCGCGGTCGGTGGTACTGGACTCGTATTGAGTGTACCAGCGGCTCCCGTACGTCGGTATTCCAAGCGAGAGCTTCTCCGGCGGAACGAAGCGAAGGAAGTACTCGACCGCCTCGCGCGTCCAGGGCAGTCCAGCGACGGGGCCGGGAGTGGTGCGGCGAGTGTGCTGGCTGTAGGTCATGAGCGAGATGAAGTCGCCGGCCTTCGCGAGCGCCGGAATGTCATAGCCCCCACGCCAACTGTCCTCCAGGAACCGTCCATAGGCGGTGGGTCCCGCACCGGATTCGGTCTTGTGCACCACCGCGATACTGATCTTGCATCCTGCCGCATGTAGTGCCTTCGCCGCGTCGGTGTACCATCGAGTGAACCGGTCGCGGTCGGCGATGTTGATGTTCTCGACGTCGAACTGGATGCCCCAGTAGCCCTGCGACGTGCAGAGATCGACCATCGACTGTACCGAGCGCGCGCGGGCAGTCGAATCTGCCAGGAGCTTTCGGAGTGCTGGTTGGTTGAACCCTTCGTTGGTGAAGAGTGGCATGACCTTGACGTTGTGCGCTTTCGCAAGCGCTGCCACGCGCCGGTCGAGCGTGCCCCACATGATGCCCAGACTGTCGACCACATATACCTGCGGCGCAATGACCGTGATCTGGCCGATGTGCTTGACGAGGCTGTTGTAGCTGTCTTCCCGGTCGACGTAGTAGAACAGCCGCTCGCCGGCGTTCTGGCCCATGGCAGCAAATGGTGCCAGCATGGCAAAGAGCGCGATGCCAATGAATTGTCGCCGATACATCCGACCTCCGTGGTGAAAAGCACGCAGAGTAATTGTGCGAACAGCGGTCGCCTTGTCAATTGTCGCGGGTGTTGCATGCTTGACAGCCACCAGCTCCCGCCAGCTCCCGAGATTGACACGTTCTGCGCGTGCGTCTATGATGTCGCTTGAAGATTTTACCCCCCGACTGAAGGGAGACTGGACCATGTCACTGATTCATTCGGCGGCGCGACTGTCATTGCTCGCACTGTTCCTGCTCGCGTCTATCGCATCGAATCTCGTCGCCCAGGGCACTTCGGCGGTAAGAGGCCGCGTGGTGGATGCGCAGACGGGCGGGCCGGTGGTCGCGGCACAGGTGTCGATCGCCGGAACCAGCCTGGGCACGACCACCGATGCAAGCGGCGCGTTCACAATCGCCGGTGTTACGACGGGCATGCACACGATTGTCGTTCGGCGGATCGGATATTCGCCCGGCAAACGTGAAGTTACCGTTACCAGCGGTGCCAACAACGTGGCGTTCACCCTTGTGGCGAATCCCAGCTCTCTGGAGCAGGTGGTCGTCACCGGAACCGCGACTCCGACGACGGCTCGCGCGCTCGGCACGAGCGTCGCCAGCGTCGGCAGCTCGCAGATCTCGGCGGCGCAGTCGATGACGGTGGACCAGGCGCTCCAGGGAAAGGTCGCCGGCGCACAGATCACGCAGAACTCGGGAAACCCCGGCGGTGGCGGACTGTCAGTGAGACTTCGCGGCACCGGCTCCATCATCTCTGGCTCCGAGCCTCTTTATATCGTAGATGGAGTCATCGTCGACAACAGCTCGGACCAACTGATCAATTTCGGGGCGCGGAGTAACGTTCAGAACCGGCTGGCCGACCTCGATCCCAACGACATCGATCGCATCGAGATCGTTCGTGGCGCCGCGGCGGCAGCGCTCTACGGTTCCCGCGCCAACAACGGCGTCGTGCAGATATTCACCAAGCGAGGCGTGTCAGGCGCTCCAAAAATCTCCTTCGGCACACGTTACACCTCTGAGCGTCTCGCGAAGCGGCTGGCGCTCAACATGGCTCCGCTCGACGCGACCGGTAAGCCAGTAACGCGCTACGACTATCAGGACGACATCTTCCAGACCGGAAACCTCAAGGAAACGAACATCTCCGCCGAGGGCGGGAGCGACAAGACCACCTACTACGCCGGGGCCAGCTATTCGGGCGAGGATGGAATCATTCGCAACAGCTCGTCCAATCGCCGCAGCGCCCGCATGAACCTGTCGCAGCAGATCCTGAACCCGCTCAAGCTGAACATCGGGGCCAATTACGTCACCACGAGGAACGAGTTCCAACCCAATGGTGAATCCGGCACGGGAGTGATCACCGCGCTTCTGTTCACCCCGACGACCTTCAGCTTTTATCCCGTCAACGGGATCTACCCGCAGGCGCCCACTGGGGCTGGGTTTGCCAATCCGCTGGCCGTCATCGATACCTGGAAAGCTCCGCAAACCGTCAATCGGTTCATCGGCAGCGCAAACGCCGTCTACACTCCGACCTCGAAGCTGCTCATGCAGTACACGCTCGGGTTTGACGGCTACCAGATGGAGGCGGATCAGTTCATCCCGCGCAATACGATTGCCTCCGAGCCGACCGGTTACTCCATCGCAGTCCTCAGGGACTCGCGAATCGTGAACAACGACGGCGTCGCCAGTCTGACGACGCACGCCGGATCCAGCCTCGAGCTGGGTAGCTCCATCGGTTTCAACTACACGACCCAGCTCGTGAAGACGACTACTGCGGTCGCGCGAGATCTGCTCCCGACGAGCGAGCTCGTCAGCGCCGGCGCGATTCCGGCGGCGGGACAGACCCGCTTCGATCTGGTCACGCTCGGATTCTACGGGCAGCAGACGTTGGCGTGGCGCGACCGGCTGTATCTTACCGGCGCGCTCCGCCGTGATGCGTCTTCCACTTTCGGTGCTGACGACAGGTGGCAGTGGTACCCGAAGGTCTCGGCATCGTACGTCATGTCCGACGAACCGTGGTTCCGCGGCTCGGTGATCGCGCGGCCGTTCACATCGCTCAGGTTTCGCAGTGCGCTTGGATTTGCCGGTAATCAGCCGTCGGTCGCCAATGCGTACGCGAGCCAGGATACTTACGTGAAGCGCGTGAACAACGACCGCGTCGGTGTAGTCAACAGCCTGGCGCTCGGGAATCCTCTGCTTCGGCCCGAGCGCCAGCGCGAAGTCGAGTTCGGCGCCGACATGGGATTCCTTTCCGACCGGCTGAACATCGAAGCCACTGTCTACAACAAGAAGGTCACCGACGCGCTGCTCTCGCGCCCCTTGCCGACGAGCTCCGGCTACACCTCCAGGCTCGACAACATCGGCGAGATATCCAACAAGGGGTTCGAGATTCTGGCACGCACCCAGAATTTCAACACCCCGCGCTTCCACTGGGGCAGCACGATCACTTACTCGCGCAACCGAAACCGGCTGGACAAGCTGATCGGCGCGCCGTTCACGCTCGGTTATGCCAATCGCGTCGAGCAGGGACAGCCGATCGGGTATTTCTACTCGGAGCTGCAGCAGTTCACCGCGGCTGGTAAAGACTCCCTTGATGCACTGGGCCAGATATTGCGGCGCCCGGTTGCAACGCGCGTGTCGGGGAAGACCGGAGATCCGAACCCGAAATGGCTTGGCTCCCTGCTCAACGAGATGCGCGTGGGCGACAGACTGCACTTCCGCGTCCTGCTGGACGGCAGCTTCGGCGGGGATGTGCTCAACTTCACGAAGCGCACCCTCGACACATTCGGGACGAGCGCTGATGCTTCCCTCGAGCTGCTGCCCGTTGGGGATCCGAACCGTGTGGCGCCAGGTTACGCTCGCTCGAAGCGGTTCTTCTTCGGCAAGTATGTGGAGGACGGGACTTACGTGAAACTTCGGGAAGTATCCGCAACTGTCGATCTGGAGCCGTCGTTGGCGCGGGCCGTGAGGGCCGGAAGCCTCAGCTTGACGATCGCTGGCCGCAACCTGCGCACATGGACCAGCTATACCGGTTTCGATCCCGAGATGAATCTGTTCGGCCAGCTCACAGTTGAGCGCGGCAACGATTTTGGTACTTACCCCATTCCCAGAATGTTGTCTTTCGGCGTTCGGGCTACCTACTAGAGAACGGATAATGACCATTAAATCACTCCGCGTCCTGGCCATCACGGCGTTCGCCGCGCTCAGCGGCTGCAACCTGGACAAGACCAACCCGAACGCGCCGACCCAGAGTACGATCCTCGGTGGCCGCGAAGGAGTCACCGCTCTCGCAATCGGGGTTCAGGCGCGCTTCGGTTCGGGAATGAGCTCGTTCATCTTTCCCGGTGGCCTGATCTCCGACGAGTTTGGCACGCCGATCGGCGCGCTCCAGTCGTACAAGGACGCCGAGGTGGGCGCTCTCGCCGAGACTTATGACGCCGTGGAGCTTCCGTGGCAGTCGCACTATCAGACGATCAAGACCGCTGATGACCTGATTGTAAACGCGCCGCTGGTGTCTTTGGGCGACGAGACTCTGTCCGGCATCCTCGGGATGTCGTACCTGCTGAAGGCAGCATCCCTCGGCGATCTGGTGCAGCTCTACCAGAAGATCATCATCAATCCAAGGTCCGAGTCACTGGCCTTCGTTGACCGGCCAATAGCTCTGGCCAGCATCCTCGGGCAGCTCGACTCGGCGCTCGTGCAGAACAGGAAGTTTGCGACGCGGTCGGTATTCGATGCTTCCATCCGGGCCAGAGGATTCGACATCGGCAATACCATTCTGGCGATGCAGGCCCGCTACCAGCGGCTGGCGGGAAACTGGAATGCGGCCCTGGCGGCGGCCAATCAGGTCGATACGTCGGTCGTTTCGGTGATGCCGTTCAGTGACCAGGCGATCAATCCGCTCTTCGACCTCAGCGCTCGATCGAGCTACGTGCGACCGCGAGATACGCTCAGAATTGCGGCCGAGCCCGGAGACGCCCGTGTGGCCTTCAACCTGACCGGGGCGACGGTAGTCGGAACGGTGCGTCCGATCAGAAGCTTCACGCAGTTTGCGGCGACCACGTCGCCGATCGCTTTTTACTGGCCCGGCGAGATAATGCTCATCAAGGCCGAAGCCTGGGCAAACACCGGGCAACTTGCGCTTGCCGCAGCGCAGGTCAACTACGTTCGCACGCGCTGTGGCGGGGCGAGCAATCAGCCCAAGGCGTGCCTCCCTGCGCTCGCTGCCTCATCGCTGGCGACGCAGGCGCAGATCATCGACGAGATATACAAGCAGCGGAAGTTCGAGCTCTTCGGAACGGGCCTTCGCTGGGAGGATGTGAGGCGGCAGAGACTGGTGTCGGCGACGTCGCCATTCGCCAAGCGCTGCTGGCTGCTTTATCCCAATTCGGAGAGAAATACGGAGCCGAACGTTCCGGCGAATCCTGCTGATCCGCCGGCAACCCTGTCGGGCTGCTCCTGAGTTCGGGGATCCGCGATCACCTATTACGAAGGAGGCTCGATGTACAGAACGTCAGGACTGATAGTGCTTTCGCTTTCGCTCGCCCTCACCACCGGTTGCAAGAGCCCGGAGCAGAAGGCCGCAGAAGAGGCCGTGGCGAACATGGCCGAGGTGTCGAAGAAGATGGAGGAAGCGACCAAAAACGGCACTGCAAACATGTCCGACGCCATGGGGGCTCTCAGTGCTGCGATGGGCGCGGTCAACGGCGGAAAGAAAGTCGAGACGGTTGACTACAAGGTGCTCAAGGATATGCTGCCCACCGAAATCGGCGGCATGAAGCGCACCGATGCATCTGGAGAGAAGACGTCAGCGATGGGCATGCAGATCTCCAACGCCGAAGGCCGCTACAGGAATGACGCGGGTGCATCGATGACGGTCAAGATCACCGACATCGGCAGCATGACTGGGCTGGCGGGCATGGCCACGTACGCCTGGGCTTCTACCGAAATCGATCGGGAGTCTGAATCGGGCTACGAAAAGACATCCACGTTCAAGGGCTTCAAGTCGCGAGAGGAGTACAACAGGTCGTCGAAGTCGGGCGAGATAAGCGTGCTCGTCGGCAACAGGTTCGTGACCGAAGTGTCAGGCCACAATGTAGAGATGGATGCCATCAAGGATGCGCTGGGGAAGCTCGATCTGAAGAAGCTCGAGGGCATGAAGGGCGAGGGTGTGCAGTAGGGGCTTGAAGAAGCTGGCTCACCAGCCGGCTATTCTCTGTCGCACTGCTTCCCATCCGGGATGGGCATAGAGGGGCGCCCATCCCTTCCATCTCTCTACGGTGGCCCAGCGGATATGAGCATCGCGCTCGTCGACTGCGCGATGGCAAAGCGCGATCGCATCCTCGAGCTTGCCGGCGCATGTCGCGGCAAGCGCCATCGGGGTTGGCTGAATCGGCTCCAGCCTCGCGCGCGCCTTCAGTTCCGAGTATATCGCGTCGGCCGCATCGTGATTTCCGGTTGCCAAATGCGCCACAGCTATCTCGCACATGGCCCACGGGTGTCGTCCCGAGATTGCCAGAGTGTACGCACCAGCAGCGAGGGCCTCGTGGTTCATTCCGGCGTAGTGATAAGCTCGCTGCAGTGTCCAGTGACACCAGAACAGCTCGGGATCGAGCTCGACAGCCCTCCTGGCGTCAGCGACTACTCCGTCATCTCGACGCGCGAGCATCTTCACAAGGGCTAACATGGAGTGGGCAAACCCGTTCAATGGGTCGTTGCGGACACTTGCCTCGACGGCCTTTACGGCCTGCTCATACTCCTTCGCCAGCAGGCATAAGCCGAACACGGAGTAATTGCATGTGATCTTGTTGTCTGGCGTTCCAATCGACATTGCCTTTTCCCACTCGGTGAGTGCTCTGGCCGGGTCGCTGCCGTACAGGCTCATCCAGAGGCTCATCGCATAGCGAATTTCCGCGTTTTCGGGATCGAGGCGCACCGCAGTGGCCGCCGCCGCATGCGCGCGACCTATCACCTCCGAAGGTCGCGCGATTCCATAGTAGCCGGCGAGCACCAGGGCTTCCGCCAACGCCGCGTATGCGAGAGCGAATTGGTCATCGAGGTCTATCGCGTTCTGGAAATGCTCGATGGCCTTGTAGAAAAAGTGGCCGAGCCTGTATACGTCGGAGCGTCCCCTCAGGAATTCTTCATAGGCTTCGATGCTTGTGCTGCGTGGTCTGACGAGCGCACCACGCTGATCCATCGACAATCGGAGCTTCGATGCGATCGCTGCGGCAATCTCATCCTGGACCGCGAATACATCGGTCAGCTCCCTGTCGTAGCGTTCCGACCAGAGGTGGTAGCCATCGCTGACCTTGATGAGTTGCGCCGTGATGCGAAGCTGGTTGCCTGCTTTGCGTACGCTCCCTTCCAGAACGGTTGACACGTTCAGCCTCTCACCAATCGTCGAGAGATCATTCCTCGTGCCCTTGAACGAGAACGAAGACGTGCGCCCCGCGACGCGAAGACCCGGCAGCTGAGTCAGAGAATTGATGATTTCCTCGGTGATGCCGTCGGCAAAGTAGTCATTCTCGCGATCGCCGCTCATGTTCTCGAAAGGAAGAACGGCGATCGATGCGGGCGAATCCGTCAGGCCGACGGGAGTCAGCTTTCGACTTTCACTCGACTGAAGCTGAGAGAGCAGCTCGGTGGCGTTTTGTGGTCTGTCGCGGGGTGACTTCGCGAGACAGCTCATGACCAGGTCGATGACCGACCGGGGGACATCGATTCGCCGAAGTTTCGACGACGATGGCGCTTCACCGAGGTGCGCCAACAACATCTCCTGCGGTGTGGTCCTTGCGAACAGTGGCTTCCCCGCGAGGAGTTCGTACGCTACACAGCCGAACGCGTAGATGTCCACGCGGTGATCTACCTCCCCGTGTGCGGTTGCCTGCTCCGGAGCCATGTAGCCGGGGGTACCGACGACGAAGCCGGCCTGCGTCGCCAATCCGAGGGGAGCGTGCGGAGCCGTCTCGGAACGAGCGGCACTGATTGCCTTCGCGATGCCGAAGTCGATGACGCACGCTGCGTTTCCCGATAGCAGGATATTGTCGGGCTTTATGTCCCGGTGCACCACCTCGTGCGCGTGCGCATACTCGAGCGCCCGCGCAGTGTCAGTGAGAATATGGAGTGATTCCGCAAGCGGCATCGTCCCGTCACGAAACAAACGAGCACGAAGCGATTCGCCATCCACGAACGGCATGGTGTAGTAAGGGAGCCCATCGATCGTGCCGGCTGAGAAGAGTGGAACGATGTGGGGATGCTGGAGGCGCGCGGCGAGCCGGATCTCACGAGCGAAGCGATCGGCCAACAGACCCTCGGCGCGCTCCGGGGACAGCACCTTGATCACGACCCTTCTTCCCAGCGCGGTCTCCTCGGCCAGGAAGACGCGCGACATTCCTCCGCCACCGAGCTCACGGTGGATCGTGTAGGCGGTGCCTAGCGACGCCTGAATCTGGTCGCGCAACTGAGAGGTGGCCATTCCCTTATCCGTTGGGTGCTGGCAACATTACCTATATCTTGATGCCCCTGCCAGTACAGTAGAGCCGTCTGAACAGGGGCTTATTTTCACTCCATCCGACACCATAGATCAGAGCGCGCATGACCAGAATTCGCTGTCTACGGGTCGCGATCGCGACGTTCTCCGCGGCGGCGGGGCCCACGTTCCTGGTTAGCGCGTGCAACGGGTCGGACCGGGTACCAGCGAGCGATTCTCTTCGGGTCGCGCCACCGCCTGCTGCCGCCGCGGTTGAGCGGCCAATGGTGACTGGCGCCGCAAACCCGTGTCCGCACACTGGACTTTGGGCGCTCTGCACGCTTGAAAGGCGCATGCGTCAGTCAGGCTTCGTTGCGAGGAGGGCCGAACTCGAAGCACCAGAGCGCGCTGGGTTCAGCGTAAAACCCGTTGTGTACTCCCTCGGCCGGTCTCGTATCGAGGTGTTTGTCTACAAGGACGAGGCTGGACTGGCGCGCGACATGGCGGCTCTCGACACGGTTCTCGTGGTACCCCGCGGCTCGGCCGCTTCCCCATGGGAAACGACCCCGACGCTGATTCGATCAGGGAACCTTGCTGTCGTGCTCCTGACTTCGAGCCCGCTGCAAGCGGAACGTCTCGCGCTCGCAATTACAGCGGGAGCACCTCAGCCCGGGTCGCCGCGCTGAGATCAGCGAGGCGCTGA
>JBKJRW010000164.1:0-10332 GCA_046593165.1 Gemmatimonadaceae bacterium | reverse complement strand
TCCCTGATTGCAGTTCCGCCGTTTCGGAGGGCTAGCCTCGGGAGCGGGTCCTTCCCTGAGTAAAACGTTCGACGAGATCGGCTGTTCGAAGGCGGGTCAGCGATGCGGGGCGAATCCCGAGAACACGTTGAGCCGTCACCGAGAGGTGCGATGATGAAGCGAAGCCGAGTATGCGGGAAACGTCCCGCAGGTCGAGGCCGGGATTTTTTGCGAGATGCGCAGCCGCGACCATTCTCACGAGATCGATCACGCGCTTGAGGTTTGGGCTTCCGGGCGCGGAGAAGTTGCGGCTGAGGTGTTCCCTGCTCACGCCCGCTTCCTTCGCGAGAGCGGCTGTCCTGACGGGCCGGCCCGCCGATGCGAGGATCGCCTTCCACGTCGCCAACTGCATCTCTGACCTGAAACCAAGGGTCTGCGGCGGCTCGGCCAATGCGGCAGTGAAGCGCGCGGTGAACGTGCGCGGGCTCACGAGATCGCGCGCCACTGCGTCATCGATTCCGTCGGCGAGGATGTCGCAGAATTCCAGTGACACGCAGCGGGCGATGGCGGGAGCGTCCGTCGCGCGAAGTGGAGCGATGCCGAAGAACGATGCGCTGGGGAATTCGTGTGCGAGAGCGCCAATCTTCCAGGTGTCGTCTGTGGGAGGGCCGTTTCCGCTCTGTGAGGACGGGATGAACCCTTCGCTTGCCGCAGCCGCAGCGGCGGGCGACCCGATGTCAACGAGCACGGCATCGACCAGCGTCGTCCGCAGAGTCTCACGGAATTCCTCGACGTTGCGTACGGTCATCACTTTCCACTTACGCTTTGGGAATGCGGCTCGCACGAACGTTCGCGCTCGCTCGCGCGGCGTGTAGGCGAGCAGCGTCGGCAACTCAACCGGCTCCGTTACCGTCGCTTTAGACACCAGCTTCCACTAACTCGAGATCTGGCTTGCCTTCGATGAACTGCCGCACGATCGGGTCTTTGGTGTGCTGGATCTCCTCGACAGTTCCGACCTGGCGCACGGTGCCCTCGAAGAGCATTGCGATGCGTGAGCCGACGCGGTACGCGCTCTTCATGTCATGGGTGATGACGATGCTCGTGACGCCGAGCTTTTCGCGCATGCGCACCATGAGTTCGTCGATGATCGCGCTCGTGACGGGGTCGAGGCCCGTGGTCGGTTCGTCGTAAAGGATGTACTTGGGGCGGCGTGCGATTGCCCGCGCGATACCCACGCGCTTTCGCATTCCTCCGGAGAGTTCCGCCGGCATTTTTGTTTCGACGTTCGACAGATCTACGAGCTCCAGGGCTTCGGTGACCCGCTTCTGGATTTCGGGCTCGGAGAGCTTTCCTTCCTTTCTCAGTCCCATCGCGACGTTCTCACCGATGGTCATCGAGTCGAACAGCGCGGCGAACTGAAAGACATAGCCGACCTTTGCGCGGAGGGCGTAAAGTTCGGGCCGCGTGAGCTTTGGGACTTCCTCGCCGTCAACGAAGGCGGTGCCGGAGTCGGGTTCCAGAAGACCGACGATGTGCTTGATGGCGACCGATTTTCCGGAGCCCGAGTAGCCGATGATGACCATCGTCTCGCCTTCATTCACGTCGAGCGTGAAGCCCTCGAGGACTTTTTTGGCGCCGAATGCTTTGTGAACGTCGATGAGGCGGATCATGCTGGAAAGGTAATCCGCTCAGCGAGAGGGGCGAGGGTTGGAACGACGTAAAATAGAAATACACAGTTGTATTTCTACGTTACGCCATTGCTTTACGCCGCGAAGCTCCCAAGCGCGCGGCCGACATCGCCCTCGCGCAACCGCTTGAGTGCACGATCGCGCAGTTGACGAACCCGCTCGCGAGTGACGCCGAGCATGGAGCCGATCTCTTCGAGTGTGTGTTCGCGTCCGGCTTCGAGGCCGAAGTAGAGTCGCAGGACTTTCGCATCCCGCGGGGGAAGTGTGGAGAGAGCCGATTCGATTTCGTCGTTGAGGAAGCGGTTCATTGCTTCTTCTTCGGTGTCGGGCATTTCGTCGGCGACGAAACGCTCGATGAGTGAGCGATCGCCTTCAGGGTCCATCGGCGCGTCGAGTCGCACGTCGCCGGTGTTGAGCGCGGCGAGAGACTGGACTACTTCGACCGAGAGCCCTGTCAGTTGCGACAGTTCTTCAGGCGTGGGTTCGCGCCGCATTTTCTGCCGCAGAATTTCCGACGCCTTGATGATGCGCGAGAGATCGGCTGTGCGGTTGAGCGGAACGCGCACGGTCCGTCCCTGTCGCGCGAGCGAGCTGAGAATTGCCTGGCGGATCCACCACACCGCGTACGAGATGAATTTGACGCCCTGATCGGGGTCGAATTTGCGGGCAGCGGTCAGCAGACCCACGTTGCCTTCACCGATCAGGTCGATGAGAGGCAGGCCGCGGTTCTGATATTTTTTTGCGACGGAGATGACGAAGCGCAGGTTGCGCTTTACCAGCTCCTGCAGTGCATCCTGATCGCCCGCGCGAATTTTCCGGGCGACCTCGATTTCTTCGTTCCCTTTGAGCAGCGGGTAGGTGCTGACCTCATAGAGATACTGATCGAGTATGTCGCGCTCGGGTTCACTTGGCGCGATTCCGGTGGCGGCCGCTTTCCGGCGGCGCTTGACTTCAGCCATTGTTGGACACCTCAGGTCCTTCAGCAGAGATTCTTATCTATTAGACGCGGCGCAGGTGCGCCGAGTGCAGCGAAAATGATGACACGGAGCGGCGTGCATTGCTTCGCGACATCTGTTAATCCAGGGAACTAAAATCCTTGGGGCATGGGCGCTGCAAATTACCGGCCGTGGCGAAAGATGCTAGGGGTCTTTCTTGACTTCGTATCTACCCTCGGATATCCTTCGCGGTTCCTCCGTACAAATGTCGTGCGATTGTTTTTTCGGCGGTAATCAGGTGATTTCCGTTGTGATCGGATGATTGCGGCGGGGGTTTGGGAGGTCTGACACGATTCCGGGTTGGAGGGTTTGTGTCGGGTTGAGGAAGGGCCGGGGGTGTAGCTCAGTTGGGAGAGCGCTTGAATGGCATTCAAGAGGTCAGGGGTTCGATTCCCCTCACCTCCATACCGGCTCCCGCACCGATTAGATTGGTCGAGTCGTGTGAGGGTTGAGCAGCAGGATTGCGGGAATAGCTCAGTTGGTAGAGCACAACCTTGCCAAGGTTGGGGTCGCGGGTTCGAGTCCCGTTTCCCGCTTCAAGGAAGGCGGTTTGGGCGAGAATATGAGCGCCTCCGCTTGGTGGATTGGGCGGTTAGCTCAGTTGGTTAGAGCGCCACGTTGACATCGTGGAGGTCACAAGTTCGAGTCTTGTACCGCCCATAACGGCTAGCTATTAGCGATTGGCTTTTAGCCGGCCAACGGCAAGAAGCGAAGAAAACTATCAACGCGCCCGTAGCTCAATTGGATAGAGCATCTGACTACGGATCAGAAGGTTGGGGATTCGAGTTCCTCCGGGCGCATACGTCAAGGTGATTGGCCCCGCATCGTTTACACGATACGGGGCTTTTCTTTTTATAGCCGGAAGGGCCCGCGGGCGTTACCACAGCCGAATCACGCCATACCGATCGAACACTTCTTCATTTGATACCAGGGCCAGATCGTTAGTCTGCGCCTGCGCCATGAGCATTCGGTCAAACGGATCTCTATGCTCGCCAGAGAGCGCACCGGCGCGCTGGCCATCTTCGAGAGTTATGTCCAGCTCAAGGAAGCCCTGCCGAGCGATTTCGCCGGCGAAGTCTTTCGCCAGCGGTCCGATCCGCGGCAGTTTGCCAAGCCGGTGCTTCGTAGCCACCTCCCATGCGGATGCAGCGCTGACGAACACGGGATTGCTCTCGTCCTCGAGCGCCCACCGGGCCGTTGCAGAGAGCTGCTTGTCGCCAGCGAGCCACCACAGGAGCGCGTGGGTATCGAGTAGAAGTCTCACGGGTTCATTTTTCCCAGCCGGCCAGTTCATCGTCGGGCAGCGAGTCGAAAAAACTCAGAGGGACGGTCAATTTGCCGCGGAGCGCCCCGAATGTTCGCTTTGACGGGGAAGTCTCAAGGGGTACCAGCCGGGCGACTGGTTGCGAGCCGCGTGCAATGATTATTTCCTCGCCCGCCAACACTCGCGCGATGAGTTTTGAAAAGTTTGTCTTCGCCGCGTGGATTGTCACGCTGATCAATGTGATAGTCCTGTTGATTAAGTGGGTTAGTCTAGTCGACTAATCTAGCGAAAACAAGAAGCGTCGACGCATCCGAGAAGATTCAAGCCTGAGCTGGGGGGAGCCACGGCCATCTCCCAAAGGACACCGCCGCGATCGGGAACGAGTTCCCCTAGCATGAATGAATAACGTCTAGCAATTTATGAACAAATGATTATGTCCCGTTCCCAAAGCTCTACACACCCAAGGAGTCCGGCCCAATGACCCACCCAGTTCGCGCATCACGCCACCTTCGCGCATTCCTGTTCCTGGGATTTCTCGTGCTCTCAGCCTGCGACAAGGGAAACGTCGGAAGCACGGCAGCCGGGCAGAAAAGCACCACCCCGGCGGGGTCGGCTAAGAGTGCGGACGACGATCTGGCGGAACTCGCCGGATATCGATTGTCGATGGACAAGTTTGACAAGTTCGTCGCGGCGCAGCGCAACATGATGGTGAACGCGAGTAAGCTTTCGCCCGCCGAGAAGGCGGCGATGGAAGCACGGGGCGACAGCGAGGATAATTCAGACGACACCCTCGGCGACATGGCGCGGAACGTCGAATCCGAACCCATCATGAAGGCCGCAGTGCGCGAGGCGGGGCTTTCCCCGCGAGAGTTCGCGCTGATCGGCATGTCCTTTATGCAGACATCGA
Organism: Gemmatimonadaceae bacterium; assembly: GCA_046593165.1. GTDB lineage: Bacteria > Gemmatimonadota > Gemmatimonadetes > Gemmatimonadales > Gemmatimonadaceae > UBA4720. Next base: position 5,499 of record JBKJRW010000164.1, on the reverse strand, counting down.
TGGCTGCGGGAATCTTGAAGATGCGTCCGAACGACAACCAGGATTCCCTGATTCGCGAGATGAAGGCGAATCCAGCAAACGTCAAGTTTCTGCTCGACAACGAGGCTGAACTCACTCGCAAGCACACGGCCCTGCAGGCGGAGATCAAGCGCATGGGCGGGACGGACGATGAATCGTAGCGCGCGCTTATACGCGAAGCCGGACTCTTCTATAACGGCTGGGTAACAAAGAAAAACGAGCATGGGCGTGTGCCGAGCGCTATGTTCGGCGTGACCTGAGTGCTTCGGCGTGACCTGAGTGCTTCGGCGTGACCTGAGTGCTTCGGCGGGACGTGAGTGCTCGCGTACGCGGCAAAGCCTGGCTGACGAGCGCGGGCTCTTTCCCGCACAATAGCTGTGACGCCGGGAGACTAGCTGCTGAAAAACCTGCTTGCACTTTCGATCGTTTTGCTCCTTCTGCCGCGCATCTCGGCCAACGCCCAGGCGCCGGCTCAGGTCGAGATAGTATTTCCGCAGGACATGGGCCGCAGCGGCGTTTTTCGAATCAGCCCGGATTGGGACGAGTTACAGGTACAGGTGCGGACAGTAGACGCAACGGGCACCGCCGCACGGCCTCCGGCATGTGTTCCCGCCTGGACGTCCGCCAGTCCTCAAGTGCTCACGGTGCTTCGGTCGACTGATCGGGGTGGTTTTGTAAAACCGCGAGTTAGCGGAATCACTGAGCTAACCGTTTCCTACCCATGCCAACCCGCGCTATCACGTACGGTTGCGGTTGTCGTGGGCAGTGGCGCCATCGACAAGCCGTTTGCGGCAAGCGGAACAGCGGCATTGTACTACCCCGCCAAACTCGAGGTCACACCTCCCGGAAATTATTATGTCTCGAGCGGACGTGTGTACGTGCGGCCGATCGACCGGGGCGTCCAGTTTGTTGCGTCGGTATTCAACGGTCTGGAAGGACGCATCACGCCGAGCGAGTTTCCGATGAAATGGAGCGTCGCGAATGCGGGTGTGCTGACCATCGCGAAGCAGTACGATCACACGGTTTTTCTGGATGCCGTGGGAAATGGAACGACCGCCGTGACGTTCACGGTCGAGGGCTTGAGCCAGTCGTTCGAGGTCACCGTTGACAACAGGATCGCGCCAAGTGGCGAGCCTGCCGCCTCGCTCGCGGTTCGCAGTCTCGTCGTACCCGCGGTGAGGACGGTGTCTTCAACGATCGGCTTGCCTATCACCGTGAAGCCAGCAACGAACCCGGTCGCGTTGCCGATTACCGTGAGGCCAGTGACGTACCCTGTGAAGGCGCCGGTAGACCCTACGAACGCCGAAGGGACTCGTCCCGGAGGTCTTGCCGGGCCGGGACCTATTGCGAAAGCATTTCAAGTTTCGACGCTCGTTCTGACTGGAGCTTCCGCCACGAACGCGCGGGCCTTCACCACGCAACCGCTCGTCCTGGTTGGCGCCGCCAGCGCGAATGCCAAAGCATTCCGAGTTTCGGCTCTGGTCCTTACCGGAGCTTCAGCTACCAGAGCACGGACCTTTGTCACTCAGCCGTTCATTCTGGTTGGATCTTCAGCACAATCGAAGCGGAGTTTCATTGTTTCGCGCTTCGTCATCCAGAGTCAGTGAGCCCACCCTCAATCCCTCGGAAAATGTCACTGCTTCAGCGAACTCTTCTTTCAATGTCTACGGCACTCATGCTCTCGCCGAGTCTGACACAAGGTCAGACGACTACTCAGGCGGTAGACCTGGTGTTCACAATTCCCTATACGATTCGCACGATCAACTCCGATATTGGATCTATTCGCGGCCTCTGCCGTGCGACTATCAGGACTGGTAGTATGATTAGCACTACTTTGGGCACTGGCCGGTCTGCAGCCATCCCTCTGGCGCAGCTGACCAAGGGTGCGGATGGGAGCTACTCGGGAGAAATAGCAGTCGCATTCACTGTCGCGGCGCCGTCTGGCTTTGCTGGAAGGCCCGGTGACTATTCATGTGGCATCGAGGGCTGCGTTCTTCCGACAGCGCCCGTACTGACCGGGAGCTCGGGTAGTTGCGGAATTTTCTCCGCGGTATCGCCAAGCGACCCAAGGCTTCAGGTGCTGGCCCCCGAGCCATGGGAAAGGAAGGCCTTCACGTGGTAGTGCCCTGTTTTCGCGCAGTTGCAACGAGCATCGCGCTGATGGTTGCGGCGGTTTCGCTGAACGCCCAAACAGGAACGGTCACCGGGCGAGTCAGCGACGCGAGGACGGCAAGGCCTCTCGCCGGCGCCCAAATCTCGGTCGCGGGCCTTCCCCAGACCGCCGCGACACGCGCTGACGGCTCGTACACGCTATTGCTGAGCGCCGGAATTCACACGCTGAGGGCGAACATGGCCGGCTATGCAGCGGCCTCCGATACAGTCGAGGTTGTGGGAGACAGGATATCGACACAGGACCTCGCGCTGACACCGCTCGGCTCACTCGTAGCAGCAGATTCTTTGTCCATCCTGCTGACCGTGCCTGGGGTCAATGGTGAGACAGACGACCATATGTGCCGCAATAACCTTGACGTCTTCGAGGGGATGGTTCGCCTTGGCAGGAGTGATGGTCCAAGGGTCTACTACTCTGGCCGGGCGAAGCGAACCACCACGTGGGAGGAGTGCCTGGTGACAAAGCCCACGGTCGACGATCCCGGTACTTCCTGCAGGATGCTGCTGACTGGCTCAGCTGATGTACTGGTGACGATAGAAACCGGCGAGGGCCAGGGGAGCGGCGACGACGAGGGGGCCTACTTCAACTACAAACCGGTTCCGGCGTCTGTTAGATCGAACGTCACAGGTACCTGCGACCCCAGCGCTGCAGTCCATATGAACACCGTATACAGAGGAAACCGCAGCATTCTCTTCCGGGGGTTGCCCCCGGGCCAACTGAGTCCCCGGGTCTATGTCGACACGCTCAGCATTGAGCCTCTCAAGGTTACGCTGGCTGTTGCCAAGGCCCGCAAGAACTAGCTGGCCGACGCTGCTGCTCAGTCGCAGGTCAGGTTATTGGGTCTTGCCATCCCACTCTTTCCAGCCACCATTTTTTTCGTCCTTAAAATACAGGGGCTCTTTTATTGGATTTCCACCTGTGTGCACAATTCCAATGAACTCGATAGGATATTCCGCATTCTCATCGGGACTGTCGGCGTTGAGGTTGTAAAACGTCAAACCTCCAGACGTAAAGGAGTACTTGAAATTGTCGAATCGCCATGAAATTCTAAATCTGTTGAAATCGTGGCGGAACTTTTCCCCCGCAAAGTTCTCAGTATTTATTCCTTCATGAGTTGCATAGACCGGGGACGTGAAACTGATCTGAATCGCCTTATCCTTGAATAAAAATATTTCAGTTTCATTCCCATTTTTCGAAGCATAAACCATAGAGGAATCATTGGACTCGTTGTCAGGTTTACCTAACAACGCGACCACCTCTTTTTTTCTCATACCCAGACGGATTTTTCCCAGTGATAAACCGGGAGCGATTAAAAAATCATTCCCTTTGGTGGACTTTTCTCGTGTCAAACGGTTCACACTCAACCGCTTGGTTAGTTTACCTGGCTTTTCACAGACGAGCTTTCTCGCGTGCACCCAGCCCAAGGACTCGCGGCGCGAGATTGCGCGGCAGCGCAGCATCCCGTTTGGGACCTTCACCCCGAGGGACGATGGAGTCCCGCGGTAGCTGCATGTGAACCAGATGTTCTTGGCGCCACCCGGGAATTGCCACTCCGATACTCCGGTCTTTCCGTCCTTAGTCTCTTCGAGGTCCCGGTCCGGCACCATGCTGACTCGGTCTTTCGGGTTGCCGTAAAAAATCGTGATGTTGTCGAAAGGGAAAGGAGTTTCCCCTGACACAGGAATCCGACCCTTGGGCATAGCCGTCGCTTTCGAAGATGCATCGAGCGAAGCGGGGCACTCGAACACGAACGGCCTTCCGGAAGCGGCAGCGGGCAACACAACGGGGACCAACGCCGGGTCATTGAGAACATCGGGCAAATTTATGGCGCCGCCTTGTGCGCCGAGCGTGCCGGTCGCTGGCCAACCGAGCAGAATAGCGACCAGCAATCCTGCCGCAACAAGAGGTGTCTCGTTCCTCATTTGTTCACCTTCTATCGTCCGAAACTGTCACGACGAGAATTTGGCCGCTTAACGCGACATGACTCGTTCGCTCCGAAACGCCAGCCTCCGCGAGTCGCAAGTCGAGGATCACATGCGGCGCGCGAACGGGATTCACGGGCGCGGCATTGTCCTTTCGGTCCTACGGCTTCCAACAGTCCGTTGGCACCTCGCTCGCCACTATGCCGAGCGTGAACTGATTGCCGCTCGGACAGTAGAACACGAGGCGTCCCGGGTTTTCGGTTGACGGTGAATACATCGGTGCCGCCGCGCAGTCCCGGCCGCAAACCACCCACCACGTGAATCAGGCGGCGGAACTGCTCGAATAAGGAAGCGTGTAGGAGGCTGCCGCGGTTGCTGGCACGCTCAGTAAGGGGGGTATCTATACCGTCGCGAAAAGCACGTGTCAAGAAGCAAAACCGCTGTCAAACGCGAAATGCTCCATGCGGTCCTCCTCGAGGCGCATGATCCAGAACGTTGGCCCTGTATCGCTTCCGCGATGCAGGTTTTTTTGTTTCCACTGTAACGCTTTGTCACCCTGCCGTACCGGTGGTCAATTCCTTGCTCTGCCTGTCGCCATGGCAGATCGGTGGCTTATCCAGTACGGCGAAAACCAGAACGCCCTCGAAATAGTAGGCAAGGCCTCCACCCGCGCGCAGGCCGCCGCGGTCGCCCGGTCACACCACGACGCAACGCGCACCGATAGTGCGACGCCCCTGCCGATCGACCCGGAGAATCCGGCAGGCGACTATCCCTGCGCCGACGGATGGTACCGAATCACCCGACTGGGATCCGGCAAATGGCGCGCGGTGCCTTAGGCCCGCATCATGCCCTGTTTATCTCAACCCCTTTCCCGGACACCCGCCTATGCCTATCAAACTCGATGCCCTCGAAAAGCTGTACCTCGAAGAACTCAAGGATCTCTACAGCGCCGAGAACCAGTTGATCGAAGCGTTGCCGAAGATGATAAAGGCCGCAAAGGACAAAAAACTGAAGGCCGCATTCCGCGTGCACCTCGCTCAGACACGCGAGCAGGCACGCCGTCTGGAGCGAATCTGCAAGGCGATGGACAAAAGCCCCAAGGGCAAGAAGTGCGAAGGCATGGAAGGGCTGATCAAGGAAGCCAAAGGCCTCATCAAAGAGAAGCCCGACCGCGATGTGCTCGATGCCGGCCTGATCTCGGCCGCCCAGCACGTGGAGCACTACGAAATGGCCGGATACGGCACGGTTCGCACCTATGCGCGGCTACTGGGCTACAAGGGTGCAGCCAGAGTTCTCCAGCAGACTCTCAACGAAGAAGGGAAGACCGATCACCTGCTCACGCGGCTCGCAGTGTCGATCAACGTCAGAGCCGAGTAGATCGTCGGCGCC
>JBKJRW010000205.1:0-4740 GCA_046593165.1 Gemmatimonadaceae bacterium | reverse complement strand
CTTTCCATTAATCCGGGGGACCGGCCCCTTCGACCAGACAAGCATTGTGTCATCCATAGCGACGGCCGTCGATCGAGTCAGCAGGAAATTTCCGATCGAGGGATACATGACCGCGGTTAAGACGGGAGGAGCTTATACTACCGTCGCCAGGACTGCGCTCAAATATCTTGAGCCCGGTGCGCAAATCCTCGACTTCGGCTGTGGTCCCTGCGACAAGACTGCAATTCTTCAGGACCTGGGCTTCAGGTGCTCTGGATTCGACGACCTGAACGAGGATTGGCACCGCGCCCCCGGTCAGCGTGACGGCATCATGCGGTTTGCGCGGGAGTGCGGGATCGACTTCCGTTTGAACGTTGGGCGCCCATTTCCATGGGAGCCGGCACAGTTCGACATGGTGATGATGCACGACGTGATCGAGCACATCCACGACACTCCGCGCCTCCTCATTAATGACCTGCTCGAGCTGGCGAAGCCCGAAGGAATCCTCTTCATCACGGTTCCAAACCAGGTTAACATCAAGAAGAGAATCGAAGTCCTGCTCGGCCGTACCAACCTCACTGCGTTCGAGACGTTCTATTGGTCCGATCCTCCGTGGCGCGGTCATATCCGCGAGTACGTCCGCGACGACTTTGTGAAGCTCGCCAAATACGTCGGCGTCGAGACTCTCGAGCTGCGAGGCGTGGATCACATGCTGCAGAAGATTCCCGGCGCTGCACGCGGCCCTTATCTGGCCGCAACTGCACTTTTCCCCGACTGGAAAGACTCGTGGGCATTCGTGGCGAGAAAGCCACGAGACTGGACCGCGCGCCGGGCGTTGTCGAACGAAGAGATGAAAGACATTCTCCCGGTGCTGCGCTGGTAAAGCCGGGTCCGCATCTCCTCCCTCGCTTTACTCGCCCGTGGGCGGATTCACAAAGTTCGGGTGCTCGGCCTCGGCCGACACGGATAGGAGGTTGTTCACGGGCGATTATTAATCGTACCTACTCACAACCATTCTCTTCGGACTTGACAATTGACACCTCATAGGAGGCTGCACCCGTGACCTGCGAGTATCGTTTAAATCAGCCTTCCAGCGGCTCCACGCGAACGGCGGTCCCGTAGCACAATACCTCTGTCACGCCTTTCATCAACTCGTTCGCGTCATAGCGGATGCCGATCACTGCATCGGCCCCCGCCATATGCGCCTGGAGCAACATTGTGTCGAAAGCCTGCTTGCGGGTTCGCTCAGCGAGTTCTGTAAAAAGCGAGATATTGCCGCCAAGCAGCGTCTGCAGGCTGGCGCCGACGGTCCCGAAAACCGATCGGGATCGGACGACAACACCACGTACCACGCCAAGATTGTCCACGATTCGGAATCCAGGCATGTCGAAGCCGGTCGTTGTCATGTTGGCCGGAATATCTGCTGCCTGCGAATGGATGATGGAAGACATGGGTCACGTTATGGTTTGGTGGTCAGCTGTCCTGCAAATGTCAGGAATGTCAGCCCAACGACCGTGGATTAACTGCAGACACATCCAATCAACGCGAGTGAAGCGAGCAGTCAATACCTTGTCAGCATCGGCGTTTGTTATACAGCACTCGCGGAGATCTCAGCCTGGATCTCGCCCAACCATGTGACCACCTCGTCTTGCATAGCCTGATAGACATGCATGCCGCCGATTTGTTCGAGCTCCAATCCTGCGCCGTCCAAAAGCCGAAGGTCTATGTCGCGGTTAGTGCCGTTCAATATGAGCTGATAAGATCGCGCAAACTCGCCGCGCACGACCCATTTGGGATGCATAAGATCGTGCGCGAACGCGCACCGCATCTGGTAAATCAGGGAGCGTAACTGCCCACGTGGCGACACGTCACGAAGGTTTTTTGGGATGCCAGCTTCCTGCAGCGCAGTTTCTAGAGCAACGGCGCTAAGCCCAAGACTCGTCGAATAAACGTTTTGGGCGCAAAGAATCAGGTCGTCCTACGAATTAAAGGATGACGCGGGGTAAACTAAGTCGCCTTCCGGCAACTTGAACGTTGTAACTCGATCAAACGACGCCTGATCAACCTCGTGCCGTTCGAAATAGCACATCAGCTTCAGCGAGAATTCTAACTGCAAGAAAGCTTGCTGGATTCTTAGAGTCGGTGCGATTGTCATCGATAATGCATGTGTGCTGTATAACGCCCAAGCTTCTGCTGCGGGCGAATTCGACAAGATGCGGCGGCGGAGCCGCTGCTACCTTAGCTCGCCCGTCAGCAGCAAGCAACGTTTAGGCACCGCCGCAGGATTCTTAATTACGTGATCACGCCATGGAGTTGCCGGATTATCCGCCAGGATCCATTCACCTTGCGGATCTCCCACGTCCCGCCAAGAAGAAATCCGCTTGGATCTGAAGGGTGAATTCGCCACGATTGGAAGCTGTCGAAAAGCTTGGATCGTATTGCGGTCCTTCGCACTTCCGCAGGGATCCCGTGCTTCCTGCATCAGGCGGTGGAGTTTAGGTTATTGCGAAAAAAGCCTTACGCGTGCAGCGGTGGTACTTGGCACGACTATAGTAGAGCTCACGGGTGTCAGCGGGTCTCCAAATACTCCCTTGAAGTTGGTGCCCCAGCACCACGCGTTACCATCAGGTGCGATTCCGCACGTGTGGAATGTCGCCATAGCCAGCTGCGTGAAAAGCTTGCCGCCGGGAACAGGTTCAGGCACTCGGTGGACTTCGCCGCCGTTACGCGGACTCCCAAAGCGTCCATTTGAATTGGTTCCCCAACAATACGCGATCCCGCTTTGCCCAATGCCACATGTATCGTCCAAACCTTTCGTCAAGGAGACGAACACAGGCGCGCCCACCAATTCAGTGGGTACCTTGTCCCACATCCCCCAACAGTACGTCTTGTCGTTCGTTCCAGTCCCGCAGACATCACCGCCGTCGTGCGCCAAAATTGGTTTGAAAGTGATAGTGCCAGCAACACGTACCGGCGTTTTCGCGCATGGCAAGAAAACAGCGCTGCAGGTATCCGGAGACGAGCCGGACCCAATTCCCAACGTGAGCTCAAATCCCCAGCACATCGCGGTACCCGTATCGGTCACCCCGCACGTTCCAGAGCTCGAGGTTGCAATTGCTGCGAAACGATAACCGCCCCTAACAGCGACTGGTCTATACACAGTGGTATCTGCCCCGTTGCCAAGGCGACCCAGATCTCCGATTCCCCAGCATACTGCGCTCTGTCCAATTGTAATCGCGCAATTGCCGTAAACCACGTGGAGATCGAGGGCGACGAAACTCGACTCAGGAAGGATAGCGACAGGTGCCGGAAAGGTTCCGGTAGAAGCACCATTTCCCAAGGCACCGTTGATTGAATTCCCCCAGCAGTAAAGCTTGCCGTTCCCGATACCGCAGACGTGTTCGTTGGCGATTCCCACGTCACTCCACTGGTGTCCACCCGACACGCGCGTCGGAGCAAATGAGGCCTCCTGAACGGCGCCAGTTCCTCGGACGCCACGGCCCGGTTCACCCCAGCAGTACAGATCGCCGGTTGTGATAATTCCGCAGGTAAGCGAGAGACCCGAGCTGTATGCCGCAATCTCCGTAAACCCGACAACTTTCAGCGTGACTGCAGCTGCCGAGACTTGCGTTCCATTGATCCGCGCGGTCACATCAGTTGTTGTACCCAAAGCCGCGCCGACGAAACTGGTGGTATAAGTGCCATCTCCTCGATCAACAGTAGGAAGTATCGTTCCGGTCCCGATGCGTGTGATCAAAACATCCGCGCCGCCGAAGTTGATCGGGCTGCCAAGAGCGTCGCGGGCCTGCAACGTCAATCCTACTGTGTCATCCACAAATACGAGGGGACGCGCAGCGGTTATGGTCGAACGGCTAGGATCTATCCTCTGGAGAACGACAATCAATATCGAATCAACTGCGTTTGTCGATGTCGCACGGATATAGGCCGAGCCATTCGACACCGCCTTTACGAGTCCAGCAGCATTTACTGTTGCGACCGCAGGATTCACGCTTTGCCACTGAACTGCGGCGCCGGATATTGGTTCGCCTTTCGAATTCTTGACCGAGGACGATAACTGAGCAGTCGCGCTGATACTGCGAAGCGTGTCAACTGCACCGATCACAACTTGATTCGGAAGGGTATCCGCATCTGGTGCCGATGAATCCGAGCACGCAGCAAATAGAGCGGTCAGCGAAACGAGCAGCGCGGCAATTGTGGGCTTAACACGATGGGGGCGCATCAGATCCTCTAGATCAATACGATCGGTTTGAACGCAAGAACGGGCGCGATGCTATGTCGCCCGGAGGATTTTGAAGGGTGTCGACTCCGGCGTCTTTGATTCCGTGCCCCCATTCTCTCTTGCGCATTCGTTCGGTAAGATGCCGGTTTAGAAGCCTAACTAGTAATTCTACAGCCGAGTTGTACTGCCGGAGACTCAACAATGCTGCAAGCAGTCGCGGCAATCTCGCAGTCTCCAGAAATGATGATTGCACCCCCCGTCATAGCAAGGAGTTGGGTATTGCGCGATGCAGTCCTTCTGGAGTTATGCAGCGAACATCCCGCTGTGCAATCTGCGGAATGTGCCATGGAGACTTGAGCAATCGCTGCCGGTCAGCAGTCGAAAACCGTCCACGCAACGGCCTAACTGGCGCCAACTCGTGGTCTCCTCGGCGCTTTTTTCAGGCTACGCTGCCGACAAACTCCCGCGCCGCATTCACTACCGTCTTCCGAACATCCTCCATCGTCCCGGGAATCAATGCT
>JBKJRW010000097.1:0-12851 GCA_046593165.1 Gemmatimonadaceae bacterium | reverse complement strand
AACGGCCGGAGCGATTGTATTCGGATGCAGAACCTTCGCGCCGAAAGACGCCAGCTCTGAAGCCTCGTCGAATCGGATCTGCTCGATGAGGAGCGAGCCGTCCACGACACGGGGGTCAGCGGTAAGCATGCCATCGACATCGGTCCATATCTCTATCGCTTCGGCCGCGAGCGCGGCACCGACGAGCGACGCGGTGTAGTCTGAGCCACCACGGCCGAGTGTGGTGGTGATTCCAGAGGCGGTGGCACCGACAAAACCGCCCATAACCGGCACCTTCCCGCTCCGCACAAGCGGCTGAATCAACTCCCGCGACTTCTCGGCGATGATCTCTGTCTGCGGCTCAGCTTCCATGAACCTGTCATCGGTGATCATCACCTCGCGCGCGTCCACATACTCGGCGTCTATTCCAACCCGGTTGAAATAGGCGGAGACGAGATTGGCGGAAAGTTGTTCGCCAAACGACGCAATGGCGTCGAGAGACCGGGGCGTGACATGGCCGAGTGTAGAAAGTGCCTCCGCGAGATGGGCGAGCTCATCGAACATGGCGCTCAGCTCGGCCGCGATCTCATCGTGCGCCGCAGTTCCGTCAAGCAGCGCTTCACATTCCTTGAGGTGCCTGTCGCGAAGCGTCTCTACGCCTCTGAGGGCGCCGATCAGATGTCCTTTCGCCGACTGTTCTCCGATGGCGAGGAGCGCGTTGGTGGCGCCGCCGAGGGCGGAGACCACCACAATCGGATCACGCGAGATCCGGCTCTTGACGATATCTGCAGTCCGTTGAATCGCGACCGCGTCGCCGACCGATGTGCCTCCGAACTTGACGACTATCACGCGTTGGCGAGTCGTCCGGTTGCCGCGAGAAGCTCCGCGTTGAGCACGGAGCCGCCTGCTGCACCACGGATCGTGTTATGCCCCATCGCCACCATCCTGATGTCGAGCACTGTATCCGCGCGCACACGGCCGACGGTGACAGTCATCCCGTTGCCGGCGTTCACATCGCGTCGCGGCTGCGGACGGTTGGCTTCATCGGTGACAGCGAGCGGAAACTCGGGCCTGCTCGGGAGCGTCCAGGTGGATTCGTCACCCCGCCAGTTTCTGAGGGCATCGAGTGCCTGTTCCGCAGTGGGCCGTTGGTGGAACGACGCCGTGATGCATACAGTGTGTCCGTGCTCGACTGCGACACGGTTGGTGTGCGAACTCACCCTCATGTTCGCCATCTCGACCGCGCCATCTCTGTAGGTGCCGAGAAGCTTCAGCATTTCCTGTTCGAGCTTTGGTTCTTCGTCGGCGATATACGGAATGACGTTGCCGAGAATGTCGAGCGATGGCACACCGGGGTACCCGGCGCCGGATACCGCCTGCATCGTCGTCATGAACAGTTGTGCAATGCCGAATCGCTCCTGAAGTGGAGCGAGAGCGACGGCGGCGACGGTTGCGGCACAGTTGGCGTTTGTGACAATAGCGCCTGCCCAGCCTCTTTCCTTTCGTTGTCGGTCGATGAGCTGAAGATGACTTGCGTTGACCTCCGGAATCACCAAAGGAACGTCTTCATCCATCCGAAAGTTCTTTGCATTGCTCAGGACGAATTTTCCGCCGGTGGCAAAGGCGCGCTCGACATCGCCCGCCACTGAGGAATCGAGCGCCGAGAACACTATCGACGATGAAATGCGCGACGGGTCGACCGGCTTGACTACCATGTCGGCAACAGCGGCTGGCATTTCACCCTCTAACCACCGGGCGGCCTCCGAGTATTTCTTCCCCTCACTCCTCTCCGATGCAGCGACTTCCGCGACTTCGAACCACGGGTGATTCGCGAGCAGTCTAATGAAAGTCTGGCCAACCGCTCCCGTAGCGCCGAGGATCGCGACCGGCCATCGTTTTCCATTGGGCGGAGAGTACGTCACGTCGCGAGGAGTTGTCGGGCGATGCGTTCGTATGCATCGACACTGGCGCGAAGCTCGTTCAGATCGATGAACTCCTCTGGGGTATGCGCGACGTGAATCGAGCCGGGACCGAAGAGCAGTGGCGTCCCCCAGCGTGACAAAAGGGGAATGTCCGATGTGTAAGCCATTGGCGCGACATCAAACCCATCTAACGTATGAAATCGTTGCGCCGGAATATGCGATCCGAATTCAACTTCGGCGTGACCATTCGCCCAGTCGCGAATGATTGTCTTTACCGGATCCACATCGCTCACGAGGCGGATCATCATCTCTGCTTCGGCATGTGCAGGGATGATGTTGGCGCCGGTGCCGCCGCGGATGAGTCCAACGTTTACGGTCGTATCACCGAGTACGGGATCGGACGGCAGCGCGAGATGTTTCAGTGTAGGCAGCAGGGCGAGCATTGGCTCGATCGCCGACTGGCCGAGGTGAGGGTATGCTGAGTGCGCTTCGCGTCCTTTGGTTCGGACGATGACACGAAGAGACCCCTTGGCGCCGCTCGCCAGCCGGCTTTCGGTGGGTTCGCCGTTCACGAGAAAACGGCTTGTTGGCGAGAGATTGTTAGCTGCGCGTGCACCGTCAGAGCCCTGTTCCTCGCCGACGACAAACAGAAGATCGATGCGCTCCTCGCCAGACTTCACGAGTCGATCAGCTGCAGCGAGCATCGCGGCGGCGATGCCTTTTGCATCACAGGCACCACGACCATAGAGCTTGTCGCCATCGAGGCGTGGAGCGATGTGCGGCGGGACTGTATCGAGGTGCGTGGAGAATGTTACGCCACCGCCGGCGCGCGATGCCCACACATTGCCACGGCCTTTGGAAACTTCCTGGACAGTGACATTCCAGCCGCGGGAAATGAGCCAGCGGGACACAAAATCGACGGCCGCTTTTTCACTGCCGGACGAGGATGGTATCGAGAGGAGTTCTGCAGCCAGTGCGACGACGTCGGTCATGGGGAGAAGATACACATTGGCGGGTTGTCGGGAGAGTGAGTACTTGAACGACAAGAGGGGGGGGTCGTCCGTCTACGCGCCGGCCGTGCCCGCATCAATCGCATCTCGAACCAACTCCGGGTCGACCCCTCTCACATGCTCGATGAACATCTGCTGTACCAGTCGATTGGCCTCCCTGTTGTACTCGTCGTGGTGCCGCTCACCGGTCTCGCCGATCGCAGCGAGTTGAGTATTTCCGAGAGCGCGTCCACCCTCGCGGAACGTCTTGAAAGTGTCCTCTGCCTGGCGCGACATGACGATGTCGCCGACCAGTCGAAGAAAGTCGCTTTCCCGAGCGGCGTCGGCCAGGTCGCGAGCCTTTCCGAGCATCGCGCCGAGCAGATTCTTGCCGGCTCCGGCTTCGGCGCCGAGGGTGTGCTGGTACTCCTGGAGCATGCGCTGGTGCTCCCGCACGCGCGGAATATGTCGGCTGCACAGATCCCTGAACCGACTATCGTCGGCCTGCTCTTCGTGATCTTCGAGCGCCGTTAGGAAGGTCTTGTGCTGCATCACCGCGTTGTTGACCTGACTCCTGAGAAAATCGATGCCCCGATCCATGCTGGTGCTCCGTTGAGGTTGGGCCTGCCGCGAGGTAGTCTTACCGGAGAGGTGACAGGCACATCGTGGGCCATTCCACCGCGGTTTCTTCAACTGGCAACAGCGCAGGAATTCCTGCGGCTGGCCCTGCAAGTACAAGCAATGGAGGAATGATCGAGCGCCAGCGATTTGAGGAATTGGACCAACCCATCCGCGTGTACCGAACGCAGAGGGCCAGCCATGTGCGGCGCGTCCTCAGGGCGGCTGGACTGCTCCCGGTTGCATTTACGGTCTGGCGAACCGTGCGTTACTGGAATCCGTCGCGAATTGCTCGCGACATGCGGTTGCGCCGCACCGCCGATCGAGACATGCCGATTCCTCCCGGCAATCTTCTCCTGGTGACTGGAGCAACTCGCGATGCAGACTGGTTCCTGACTTCCGGGACTGCGACCGCGGGCGCGTTTCGGTCGGCTCTACAGCGTATCGACAGGCCGATTGGGTCTTTTCGCTCAGTGCTCGATTTCGGATGCGGGTGTGGCCGGGTACTGCGCCAATGGCGGGAAGACACCGGCCCCACGTTTCACGGAACGGACTACAATCCTCGTCTCGTGGGGTGGTGCAACGAAAACCTCGGGTGCGCGACGGTAACGCAGAACGATCTTAGTCCGCCTTTGGCTTATGCCGACGCCAGGTTCGACCTGTGCTACGCGGTTTCTGTCTTCACACATTTACCCGAGCCCATGCAGGATGCCTGGCTCCGCGAACTTCACCGGGTGATCGAGCCGGGTGGCATTCTCATTGTGACGTTGAGCGGCGAAGGTGATCTGATCAGGACAACACCCGAAGAGCAGGAACGTTTTCGAGCTGGCGCGTTGGTAGTTGTCGACGGCAGCTTCGCCGGCACGAACATGTGCGGCGCATATCATCCTGCGTCGTACATCCGGTCGCATTGGTCGCGGTACTTCAAGGTTCTGGACTTCGTGAGTGAGGGTGCCAAGGGTAGCCCGAATCAGGATCTTTACGTTCTCCAGAGACTTTGACCTCAAGGAAGTCCTGCGGGAGAGATTCGACGTCGCGTAAGGCGAGCACGAATCCCGGGAATGAGAGGGCTGGCAGACTTTCGCTCGCTATGTAGCTTCACCGTTTCCAATGGTACCAGGCCGCTCAACCCACGCGGCCCTCAACACCCCCAGCGAGCCTCCTATGACATCGTTTGCGATCGCATGCAGTCAGCGCGGATGCAGTCCCTCTCAGGTGACAGGCAAGTTGTTCTCTCGCACCGCATTGTTCGTATGCGCTTTGACTCTCGTCGGAGCCGAAGCGTTCGCGCAACCCGATCTGTCTCAGGTCGCAATAAAGGTGACGCCGGTGGCGAACGGCATCTACATGCTCGAGGGAGCCGGTGGCAACATCGGCCTTTCGGTGGGCGCAGACAATGCGTTCATGATCGACGATCAGTACGCGCCGCTCACGCCGAAGATCAAGGCCGCGATCGCGGCAGTGAGTGCGAAGCCGGTGAAGTTCCTGATGAATACCCACTGGCACGGCGATCACGTTGGCGGCAACGAGAACATGGCCGGCGAGGGTGCGATAATCGTCGCGCACGATAATGTTCGGCGGCGCATGGGATCGGCTCAGTTCCTCGCCGCGTTGAACATGAAGGTGCCTGCATCGCCCACCGCTGCGCTCCCTATCGTCACGTTTTCCGAAAGCATCTCGCTGTACGTCAACGGCGACAGCATTCGCGCGATGCACGTTCGCAACGCCCACACCGACGGTGACGCGATCGTGTTCTTTCAGAAAGCCGACGTCGTTCACATGGGCGACAACTTTTTCAACGGGATGTACCCCTTCATCGACGTTTCGAGCGGGGGGTCTGTTGATGGCGTTGTCGCGGCGGTCGACAGGGTCCTCCTGATGACGACGGACAAGACGAAGTTCATTCCCGGCCACGGTCCGCTGGCAAGTCGCGCCGATCTCGTGCGCTACCGGGCTATGGTCAAGACGGCCCGCGGTCGCATTGCGCGGCTCGTCGCGCAGAAACGGAGTCTTGCGCAGGTTCTGGCCGCCAAGCCGACGGCGGACCTGGACAGCGTTTGGGGTAAGGGCTTTCTCAAGCCCGATCAGTTCGTGACGATTCTGCACGGCGATCTCGCTCGTGCGGGAAAGCCTGCCAAGCGTTGAGGCCTGGGTTTTCCTGATGCCGTCGTCGCTACCGACGCCTGCCGCGCGGCAGCGTGCCTTCGATATGATCCTTCAGAAGCATCAGATAAAGTTTTGATTCCATTCTGAACATCGAGAGGAGAAAGTCGGGAGCCATTCCACCGGGCGCGTTCCTCGCTTTCTCCGCCGCTCTATCGCCGGGGTCTCTCATGGGGGCGACGGTCAGCGCTTCAATTCTGCTCACGACGCGAGTTGAATCTCCCACCGCTGCGATCGAGTCGCGGCGGGTAGCCGCTATAGGCTGAGATCGATTGGTAAGGAGTTCGAGGACAATCAGCCTGTCCTGAACCAACTCCTTAACGCGCCACGACATTGCCTGCCGCGGCCCGGGGATGCGAGACCGGAGCTCGAACCGAAGCACATCGCCCGGGACGAGCAAGCCCTGGCGCGCCCTCACTTCGGTGTTCCCCTGACTCATCCACTTCGACACCGAATCACCATGGGCCATGGACGCAAAAACGCGACTGGGCGTCGCGCCAATCATGACGCTCGCTGAGCCATCCGGCGAAAGCGATTCGCGCATCATGCGGTAACCAAACATCATGGCCGCCGCTACGAGTACGGCAAGCAACAGGAGGCAACCGCCAAACCATTTCCACATGCGCTAATGCTACATCGCCGAAAGTAGGTGCGCACGTTAGCCCGATTCCTGCGGTAGGATACACGCTGTAATAGCCTGCCTATCAAAACGGTTCACCAAAATGACGAAGAAGAAAGCACCCGCATCTCGAACCGATGACACACAGGTTCGAAAAGACGAGGCCACGAATGATCTCGCCGCCTCGATCCCTTTCAATCCCAACAAGCCCAGAGAGATCGGGCGCGAAAACGCAATGGCGCCGCCGGCGGGATTCGTTGTGGCGCCATCGTCGCCTTCAGTCGCTTCGAGCACCCTCAGCGAGCGCAATGAATCCGACAAGACGGGCGGCGTGGCCGCGACGGGCGTCAACCCGATGACGGGCTCGCTGGACCGTGTGCGTGTCGATTCAACTGGTCAGGTACTGACGACGAACCAGGGCGTCGCTATCGGCGACAACCAGAACTCGCTCAAGGCCGGCCTCCGCGGTCCCACGCTGCTCGAAGACTTCATCCTTCGCGAGAAGATCACGCACTTCGATCACGAGCGGATCCCCGAGCGAATCGTGCATGCGCGCGGCTCCGGCGCTCACGGATTCTTTGAATGCTACGAACCTTTGACCAGGTACACCCGCGCCGCACCGTTCCAGGCGGCCGGAAAGCAGACGCCCGTGTTCGTGCGCTTCTCTACGGTAGCCGGAGAACGTGGCTCAGTCGACACTGCCCGCGACGTGCGCGGGTTCGCAATCAAGTTCTATACGGACGAGGGAAACTGGGACCTCGTGGGCAATAATATCCCCGTGTTCTTCATCCAGGATGCGATGAAGTTTCCCGACCTTGTGCATGCCGTGAAGCCGGAACCGCATCACGGGATGCCCCAGGCCGCGTCCGCGCATGACACGTTCTGGGATTTCGTTTCACTGATGCCGGAATCGACGCACATGCTGATGTGGGTCATGTCGGATCGCGGCATTCCGAGGAGTTATCGGATGATGCAGGGCTTTGGCGTGCACAGCTACCGATTAATCAATGAAGGGGGCGAGTCTGTCTTCGTGAAGTTTCACTGGAAGCCAAAGCAGGGCACGCATTCGCTGGTGTGGGATGAAGCGGCGAAGATTGCCGGCGCCGACGCAGACTTTCATCGTCGCGACCTTTGGGAAGCAATCGAGGCCGGAGAGTACCCGGAGTGGGAGCTGGGAGTCCAGATATTCACCGAAGAAGAGAGCGAAAAGTTCACGTTCGATATTCTCGACGCGACCAAGATCATTCCCGAGGAGCTGGTGCCGTTGCAGCCGGTGGGGCGCCTCGTCCTCAACCGCAACCCGGATAATTTCTTCG
This sequence comes from Gemmatimonadaceae bacterium, assembly GCA_046593165.1. Classification (GTDB taxonomy): domain Bacteria; phylum Gemmatimonadota; class Gemmatimonadetes; order Gemmatimonadales; family Gemmatimonadaceae; genus UBA4720. Next base: position 5,245 of record JBKJRW010000097.1, on the reverse strand, counting down.
CCGAAACCGAGCAGGTCGCTTTTTGCACCGCGCATGTGGTTCCGGGAATCGATTTCTCGAACGATCCCCTGCTCGCCGGCCGCATCCACTCGTATGTCGACACCCAGATTTCGCGATTGGGGGGCCCAAACTTTCACGAGATACCAATCAATTCGCCCGTGGTGCAGGTTCACAACAACCAGCGCGACGGGCTGCACCGGCAGGCGATTCCCCGTGGGCGCGTGAACTACGAACCCAACTCGCTTGCCGGAGGCTGCCCGTTCCAGGCCGGCGCAAAAGGGTTCGTTTCGTTTCCAGAGCAAATCAAGGACGATAAACTCCGCGGAAAGCCGGAGAAGTTCGCCGACCACTACACTCAGGCCACGCTTTTCTACAACAGTCAGACCGATTGGGAGAAGGCGCACATCGTTGCCGCATTCCGGTTTGAGCTGAGCAAGCTGACAGTGCCCGCGATTCGCACTCGGATGGTGGCGTCACTTCGTAACGTGGACGAGGATCTGGCCGCCCAGGTCGCCGAAGGATTGGGGCTCGACCTGCCCGACCCACTCCCGCGCGTGCTCAATGACCCGCCGAATGCCGAAGTATCGGTGTCGCCGGCACTTTCTCTGACTGCGCTTCGGGGCGAGACCGGTGTGCGAACCAGAAAGGTCGCGATTCTCGTTGCCAACGGAGTCGAGGGTCGTTCACTAAAACTGCTGCACGCCGCGCTGACGGCTGCGGGCGCGGTACCACGTTTCGTCGCGCCGCGGCTCGGCACCTACTCCACCGTTGACGGCGGAGATATCGAAGCCGATGCGTCGATGGAGAATTCACCGCCCGTCCTGTTCGATGCCCTCGTGCTTCCTGACGGCGAGGACGGCGTGGCCGCCCTCGTATCCCACGGTCATACGATGGAATTCATAACCAACCAATACCGGCACGGTAAGACAATTCTCGGACTGGGCGCATCGAAAACCCTGCTTGAGAGCGCGGGTGTTTTGCAGTTTCTGCCAGGCGGTGGAGTGGATGGAGGTGTATTGATGCTGGACCCCAGGGCTAAGAGCATCGCGGCTGACTTCATCGCCGCGGTGGCAAAGCACCGGCACCCGGAGAGGGAGAGCGATCCGCCGTCGGTGTAGTGATCCTGCGCGCTAACCTGCGGCCCTGGTCGAAGAGACGTCGCAGGTTATGGCGTCAGACTGCGCCCTTTAATACCGAGGCGTCGACGCTCGGCGTTCCGGGGCGCGCCTTTACCTGGGTACTTCCCTGGCTCGTCCATCGCTTCATGCACCACGCGCACGTGGCCGCGGACGAAGCGAATGTCAGCCTGTGGAATCACGGGCAGTTCACGAGACGTGAATATCCAGGTCGGCTGAGCATATGGCCACGGTTTTGGCTTGTCGGCAGTGGCAAGAATGTCGTGTTCGAGCAGCCACTCGTACGTGCTCGACCCCGTTGCAATCGCCCCTGCCTCCGCGATGAAGCGGGTGTAGTCATCGCCCGGTCCGTCGCCAACTGGAAAAGCCAGTCGAGCGAATGATTCTTGTCTGCGATGAATCCATCGAGACTGGAGGTAGTGTAGTACCGGGTTTTCATCGCGCATCAGGATGTTTGAGTTTCATCGATCCAGAGTAGATGAATTTCCGCGCCTACCGCGTCAGCGATCGAGTACCGGCAGATAAGCGCGCCACGGCCCGACCGCTTCCCGATATTGTTTCGCCATTACGCGGGCCGTCTGCGCGATGTGTCCCAGATCGTGCGCAACCCATGCAGCGAGGAGTTGGCTGAGCGTCACCGCACCCAGCTCCGGGTGTTCTCCCTCGAGTTTGAACTCGCGCTCAGTGAGATTCCAGCTGCGGAGGATTTCCAGATTAATTTTTCGCAGGCGGTCGAATTCGTCGAGGAGTTCGCCCAATGACTTTCCCTGGCTTTCCCGGATCTGCGCGAATCTGTCGTACGGTTCGAACCGTCGATCGGACGATTGGGAAAGAATAATCTTTGCGCGCGGAATCCAGTCAGCGCGTTCGCCGTGTAGGAGGTGGCCCACATTGTCGTACGCGCTGAACGTGTCCGGCCCCTCGTTCGCGGTGGTCCAGGAATCCGGAAGTCCCGCGAGAAGTGAGCGAAATGTCGCTGGCGTGCGCTCGAGAACGGAGATTCCCTTTTCCAGCTCGAAATTCATTGCTACTCCTCGTTGCTGGTCACATCGGGCAGCAAAAAGCTTTGTGGATTGACTGCCCCGACACGTGCAGTCACCTCCTCCATCTGCCGGCCGCGCAACCGCGCCCAACCCGGCAAGCGAAGTCCGCCAACCGCAAACATGGTTGCACCACCCGTGGCCAAAGTGCCAAGCGACATCAGCATGCCGAGATCATCGACACTGCCACGCAAAACGGCGATCACCCCGGAAACCGCCGCAAAACCAATCATCCCAAGTCCGCCAATCATCATGCCCCGGGCATCGCCCTTCACGGTGCGAAGGCGAATGCGATCCCCCGTTGCCGTTGGCTCGAGCAGCGCCTGAAGATTTCCGTTCGACCATTGTCGAAAGGAGCCGTCCTGTTTCATTGTCCCACGCGCATCGAAGGTCTCGCGCAGATCAACCACAAACCGCTCCCACTCCTCGTCGGTAAGCTTTCGGTTGAGATCGACACTCAGCCCGACGCCAATCGGAAGTCCCATGAAGTGACGCGCTGCCGGCCGCCCGCCCAGGTCGATCGCTCTCGCCGCGTAGACAAGCTGCTCGGGCGAGATCCCGACTTCACGACCGATTTCCTGAAGTTGGGCAAGGGTCATCCCCTCCCCTGCGGGAAGTTGCTGCGGGCTGGTGTGCTGTGCCTCAGCTGCCCGCTCGAAGATCGCTGCGACTTCTGCTTCGTTGTATCGCCGGTCAGTCATGGAAAGAAGATCGTATTCCTCAGCGTCAGAGGCAAACGCAGGGGGTGGGCCAGATCAAAAGCCACATGGTCACCCGGCACCCTCACTCCGGTTTCGTCAAATTCCACTCGGCGAGGCTCTGAAGAATGTACCTGGCAACGATGTCGTTGCCGAGCTTTGAGAAGTGGCCCCACTGCACCGTCAAGTCGTTAACCGTATAGCGCTGCTCGACACGCTCGAGCGCTACGAGCGCGTCGATGTACCGATAGCCCCTGGACCGGAAGTTCTCGAGCAGGGGCTCGTAGCGGCGGGGCTTTCCCTCTCTGCTCCGCTGCTGGTCGTTCAAGTCGGGAAGGACCACGATAATCGGCACCGCTCCATCCTCGATCACCTTTCTATAGAAGTCGTCGAATATTCGGACCGTGACTTCGTAGGCTTCCGAGCGCGGTTCATACCGGCCGTCGGCGGTGAAGACAGGGATTTGGCGCGCCATTCGGATCTGCGCGGCGACCATCTTCCCGAGCCGGACAGTTGGGGAGAAGTCCAAAGGGCCGGCCCGGTTCAGGCCAACGTAGTGGTAGTCGTTCCGTCCAAGTTCGGCAAGGACACGCGCTTCGCTGTTACGCAGCCTGCGGTAGTCAGCAACTGAAGTGAGCGGATTCGGGACGAGCTTGAGGGATCCGTTTTCAACTCGAAAGCGCGGCTTGGCGAAGATCGTGCTGCGGTAGGAGCTGCCGTAGAAGCCGCGATAGACGTTCACGTTCCTGGCGAGATTCTCGCTCATGTAGCCGATGAACACGATCTGCGGGTGATAGTCGGCACGCACCCGCAGATAGCGCAGATAAGCCTGATCGAGGCCGTACGCTCCCACCCCGTAGTTGAGAACCTCGATTGCCGGCTGCATCGCCGACATTCGCTTCGTCCAATTCTCTCCGAGCTTGACATCGGATCCGTAAGTGAAGGAGTCGCCGAAAGCGGAGATTCGGATTACTCCGGGCGCGGGTTGGGAGGCGTAGTCCCGGTCATCACGCATGCCGGCCGCGTTTATCTCCGGGCCCGCGCGCGGCAGCCAACCAAGAACTGAATCCATGGTGCTGCGCGTTCCTCCGCGGCGGGCGAGGAAGACATCGAGGTTCGCTCGTGCTTCGGGGGCGAGGGTGGACCCCGTCGGCGAATAGTAGAGCCCGCGGAATTTGCCAAGGACTTGAAGTCCCGCGAAGCTGACGCCTTCAAGCACAACATAAATCGCCGTCGCAAACGCGAACCCAACGAGGAGATTCCGCCTCATTGAGTGCGCTTAAGCACCGATCCTTGCACCGCCCCGACAAGCACAAACGCAGCCCAGCGCGAAGGATGCTCGTTTGCATCCCGCTCAAGGTGCCGCCTGCGTACTTCCATTAGTGCGTGCGCCGGCTGATGCCCCCCACGGAGCGCGGCGTAAAATTCCTCCATGAACACTGCACTCGCTTTATCTTCGACCCGCCATAAACTCACGACAACAGCGCGAGCGCCCGCGGAGAGAAACGCGTGCGGCAGCCCGATCACACCCTCGCCGCGGACTCGTTGCCCGAGCGCTGTTTCACACGCCGACAACGTGACAAGTTCGGCCCGCAACTCCAGCCGGCGAATGGCCGCGAGATCGAGCCCTCGGTCAGCCAGCACCACATGCGTCTGCTCAGGACGCCGATCGCTGACACGCGCGTGCGCCGCGAAGTGAATGAATCGGTATCTCGCTGGATCACGTCCCAGCCAGCGCTTCATCGTCGCCTCCCGCCCAATCAACACATCTGCGCCGTCGGTCTCGAACAGGTTGCCAATCGCGCGCGCCTCTTCTGCGGCGAAGGGCAACGGCGCGTACGAATCACGTCCCGAGCGTTGGTCCGACGACGTAGTAGACTGAGAGCTGCCGGCGGGATTTCCGACGGCGAGCACGGCACGCTTCCACGCGGTCGGCCGCGGCGCTCCGGCCAGGTGCAGCGGGACGGATGCCGATGGCGCATAGGTTATCAAATGGGTCGCTCCCCATGGCTGTGCGCCATTTCGCGGGATGAGCACTTCCAGCGGGACATACGCCAGGGGACCATCGACAATCACGATCAAGTCTTCTTCACCGGTCGGATTTAACGGAGCGACGAGAGCGTCGAATACCCGGCGCGCAGCGACTCTCCAGTCCGCCCCCGTAGCTGGCCGCTCCACCGCGCCGCGCAAGAAATCGACGGCAGCCTCCAGTGAGTCCGCGCTTCCAAGCCGCGCCGCGCGTATCTGGCCCTGCGTTATCCACCAGCCGTAAACCGCACTGTCCCCCCAATAGAACGCCACCATTGCCCGACCAGGCACGAGAATTCCCGCGCGGATTTCCTGAAGCGAGACCGGAACCGATTGCCGCACG
>JBKJRW010000202.1:0-54034 GCA_046593165.1 Gemmatimonadaceae bacterium | reverse complement strand
CTCGTTCTCGCTCGGCGAAGTCGTTCGCGAGGCGCAGCTCCTCGAGATGCAGGGCGCGAAGGAGATCAACCTCGTCGCCCAGGATCTCGCCCACTACGGCCGTGACATCCGCGATGGCATCGGGCTTCCGGAATTGCTCGAGACGCTCGTGGCCGAGACGTCGATTCCGTGGATTCGCATGCTGTACCTGTATTCTTCGGGAATCACTCCGCGTCTGCTCGAAGTGCTGGCACGGGAGAGCCGCATTCTTCCTTACCTCGACATGCCGATGCAGCACGCATCCGATGCGGTGCTGGCTCGAATGCGCCGGCCGGAGCGCAAGCGCACCATCCGGGATCGCGTTGCGCGCTTTCGCGAAGCAGTGCCAGGCGTGGCTATTCGCACCACTTGCATCGTCGGCTTTCCCGGCGAGACAGAACAGGATTTCGACGAGTTGCTGGCGTTTCTCGAGGAAACGCAGTTCGATCGCGTTGGCGCATTCACCTATTCGCCGCAGGAGGGAACGCGTGCCGCGGAGATGGCGGACGATGTTCCCGAACCTCTCAAGCGGGAGCGATTGGAGCGGCTCACTGACCTCCAACGCTCAATCACCGCCGAGCGGTACGAGTCGCGCATTGGAACTGTCGCGCGTGTGCTCGTTGATCGCCTCGACGAGTCAGGCCAGTCGGTGGGGCGCCTTCCCTGGCAGGCGGATGACATCGACGGCGTCACGTTCGTGGATGAAGCGATCGAGCCGGGAGAATTCGCTGACGTCCTGGTCGAAGAGGTAGTAGATGACTATGACTTCCGTGCGACACTTGTCCGCCGACTCGCGTCTGTGATTCCCCGTCCCGTGGTGCGCGTGAGCCGATCGCTCCCGATGGCTGTAACGGTGGGCAGCTATGGACGTTAGTGAGTAGTATGCCGGGCGTCGGTGGCGGTCCCTTGTCCGCCGATATAATGCGCCGCTCGCGCACGCTCTTCCCCGGCGGCGTCAATTCACCGGTGCGCGCATTTCGAGGAGTTGGCGGAGAGCCTGTCGTCGCCGCGAGCGGGAGTGGAGCGCGGATCATCGACGCCGACGGCCGCGAGTACATCGACTACGTCCTTTCCTGGGGCCCCCTCGTGCTTGGCCACGCGCATCCGATGGTTCTTGATGCGATCGAGGCGGCGATGCGCAACGGAACCTCGTTTGGAATGCCTACAGAGCTCGAGGTTCAGCTCGGTGAACTCATTCGCGAGCGGATGCCGCATGTCGAGATGCTCCGCTTCGTATCGAGCGGTACTGAGGCGACGATGAGCGCTATCCGGCTTGCGCGTGCGTTCACCGGCCGCGAGGCGATACTCAAGTTCGATGGATGCTACCACGGTCACGCCGATTCGTTTCTGGTCAACGCGGGCTCCGGCGTTGCGACTCTTGGACTGGCGAACTCACCCGGCGTGCCGGCTGCTCTCGCGGCCCTCACCCTGACGGCGCCGTACAACGATCTGGAATCGACGCGGCGGCTCGCAAAGGGGCCGAAGGGTGGACTCGCCGCGATCATCGTGGAGCCCGTCGCAGGAAACTCCGGGTTCATTCAACCGGAGCCGGGATTTCTTGAGGGTCTGCGCCAGATCGCGGACGAAACCGGAGCGTTGCTCATCTTCGACGAGGTTATGACGGGGTTCCGAATCGCTCCCGCCGGAGCGCGCGAGCTGTTCGGAGTTACAGCGGACATCACAACCCTCGGCAAGGTCATCGGCGGGGGTCTGCCTGCAGCGGCGTACGGTGGAAGGCGCGAAATCATGGAGCAGGTCGCTCCGTCGGGTTCCGTCTATCAGGCCGGGACGCTTTCTGGCAATCCACTTGCGATGGCTGCAGGGTATGCGACGATCACCGCGCTCACTCCGGAGCTTCACTCGAGGATCGCCCGGCGCACTTCCGATCTGGTCAGCGGACTTCGCGCCATAGCGTCGGTGGCGGGTGTGCCGTTCACGGCATCGTCAGCTGGTTCGATGTGGGGTTTCTTTTTTCATGCAGGCCCGGTTCGCGACTTCGCTGTCGCGAAGGAGAACGACGTGGAAATGTTCAGGCGGTTTTTTCACGCAGCGCTGGATCGCGGTGTTTATCTGGCTCCATCGGCATTCGAGGCGGGCTTCCTTTCGGCGGCGCACGGTGACGCCGAGATAGCGGAAACACTGAACCGGCTCGAGGATGCAATGAGGGTTGCCAATGCGTAAGACAATGTTCGTCGGGATGATGGGAATTGTGGCGTGTGCGTCTGCTCTGCCACGCGGTGGCGCTGAGCCAGCCGTGGATGACGGCGACCAGCCGGTGCGTATCGCCCTGGCCACGTCAGCACAGTCTGCCAAGGTCGGTGGGACGGGAGCATGGCGGATATACAGCCGCAACAGCGCGAATTTTGTGACGAAGGGAAACGCGGGTGAAGTCGCGACTGTACAGCTTCGTCGCGGGCAGCTCGTCGCGATAAAGGAATCGGGCTCGGTGACCTCCAGACATGGCGCACCGTTCCTCGTGCGGTCTGCGACTCCGGGATCGTTCGTGACCTACGACGGAAAGCGATATCGCGGGGAGCTGGTAATAACTCCCGGTAATGGAGGGTTGCTGGTGGTCAATCGCCTCGGGGTTGAGTCATATCTTCGCGGCGTAGTTCCACTCGAGATCGGCGACAGGAAACCGGGAGAGGAAGCGGCCGTGGAGGCTCAGGCGGTGGCCGCTCGCAGCTACTCGTACATTCACATGGCGGAATCCGGCAAACGCGGCTTCGACATGTACGGCTCGATTCAGGATCAGGCGTACGGCGGAGTGAGCGCCGAAAAACCGATGTCAGACGCGGCTGTTGCGTCTACCCGCGGAATGGTGCTTCGATATGCCGGCCGTATCGTCAACACGCCCTACTTCTCAACCTGCGGCGGGAGCACGGCTGGTGTACGCGAAGTCTGGTGGCGGCAATCGGATCAGCCGTACCTGCGCCCTGCAAGCGATCGCATTCCCGGAACTGACTCGTTTTATTGTGACCCCTCGCCGCGATTCCGCTGGACCGCCACCTTCGATCGGGACCAGCTTCAGTCCACCCTCGAGAAGTACCTCGGGTCGGTAGCACCCGGATCGGAACCGGCCGTTAGCGCCAACACCAGCGCCCCTCGGCTCGCGCTTGGACGGATAACTGGTTTCAGGGTCGATGGCAGAACTCAGTCCGACAGGGTCAGTTCTGTATCAATCCAGACTGACCGGGGCAATTACGTAGTGCGCGGCAACGATGTGCGATTCATTCTGCGCACGCCGAGCGGGAGTTTGATGAACAGCACATATTTTACCGCCGAGCCGGAATCCGATGGCAGAGGCGGGTTGGACAGACTCGTGATCAAGGGCGCCGGTTACGGCCATGGAATCGGTATGTGCCAGTGGGGAGCAATTGGCCGGGCGCGCGCGGGGCAGGACTACAAGACAATTCTCACGACGTACTATCAGGGAACCACTGTGGGGCAAATCTGAGCTCAGACATTCGGCTTGGTCTGGTCGGCGCGGGCGCAATAGCGCAGCTCGCTCATCTACCACTGCTGTCGCGTCTCCGTGGCGCGAAGCTTGTTGCGATCTGCGACAACGACGGGCCCAAGGCAGGGGCGCTCGCCCAGCGCCTCGGGGTCCCCGACATCTTTACTGATATCGACGAGCTGCTCGATTCCGACGAACTCGATGCGGTAGTCATCGCGACCCCGAACCACCTGCACGAACCCCACGTACTGCGTGCGTTGAAGCAGCGCGTTCACGTGTTGTGCGAGCGGCCACTGTCGTTGACATCGGGCGGAGTGAAACGGATTCTTGCAGCGGCCGCTGCGGCCGACCGAAAAGTGGTCGTCGGAAACAACCATCGCTTCCGCAGCGACGTACAGCAGCTCTCGCGATTTCTGCACGGGGCCGAGCTCGGCCGCGTTCTGGGCATGAGAGCGGGGCAGTACCAGTTCCGGTCGGTACAAGGATGGCGCTACAACAAGGCCGAAGCTGGCGGCGGAGCTTTCCTTGAGTACGGATATCCTTTGCTCGACCTTTCCCTCTGGCTTGCCGATTTTCCCGATCCGGTGCGGGTCACGGCGCACATGGACAAGTCGCGCCCCGGCTCGGTGGAGGACATGATGCTCGTTCACCTTGAATGCGCCAACGGTCTGAGCTTCAGCATTGATGTCTCGTGGGCATATGTCGGTCAGGAAGAGCGCTGGTGGTTCGAGGTCATTTCGACTCGAGGCAGCGCACGGCTCTCTCCGTTGCGCGTTGTCAAGGAACTCAATGGCCGGCCCACAAACGTGTCGCCTACTGGTGCCGCGGCCCGCGAGAGCGTGTTCCTTCAATCATATCGAGCCGAACTCGCGCACTTCATTGCGGTTCTGCAGGGAGACGCGGCTTACGAGGCGCCCGACGACCAGCTCAAGGTCATGGCGGTGATGGAAGCCATATACAAATCGGCGGAAGAAGGCCGGGAGATTCGGCTTTAAGTCCATCCGGAGCTCTCGGTTGTGCCACTCACAAACGACCATTGATCACTTGATACATCGCAGCAGTCTTGCACTCGCTTTTTGCGCGTTCACTTTGACCGCGGCAAGGGTTGGTGGACAGTCCATAAACTCCGAGAGTCGTGCCGATCCCCGTGCGATCGCCACTCAGGATCCCGGTACTGCGCTCACGGTTTACCTGCTGACAATGGGGCCCGGAGATCAGGTATGGGAAAAGTTTGGTCACAATGCGATCTGGGTTCACGACGCGACCGCTGGTTCAGACATCGCGTACCATTGGGGTCTGTTCGACTTCGCCGATAAGGACTTCATTCCGCGTTTTGCTCAGGGTCGGATGCGCTACTCGATGGGCGCCTTCGATATGAGCGAGACCATCGGCGCGTATCGCCGAAGCAATCGCACCGTCTGGGCGCAGGAACTTGACCTCACTCCTGCTCAGCGCCAGCGACTCGCTGTGTTCCTCGCGTGGAATATCCGGCCTGAGAATCGCCACTACCACTACGACTACTATCGTGACAACTGCTCGACAAAAGTGCGTGACGCTATCGACGCGGCATTGGGCGGCCCTATCAGGACGGCGACGGAGAATCTGGCGTCGGGGTCTACCTTCCGATTCCACACCGCCAGGCTGACGCAGGACGACTGGCCGATCTACACCGGAACAATGATCGGACTGGGCGAGCCTGTCGATCGGCCAATAAGCGCGTGGGACGAGATGTTCCTTCCAGTGCAGATGAAAAACCGGCTCACGTCGATCAGAATTTCGCGGGCTGGCGGATCGGTGCCGCTGGTGAAGAACGAGAGAGTTCTGGTTCAGGCAACGCGTCCGCCCGAAGACACCGAAGTTCACCGCGGCATGATTGGCTACCTCGCCATCTCGGTAGTCGTGCTGTTGATTGGATTTCTATTGTGGAGAATGGGAGGCAGGGGAGGACGCGGGGTCGGCGCATTGAGCCTCGCGGCCGCCTGGAGCCTTGTCGCCGGCATTGCGGGAACACTCCTCGCAGGGCTCTGGGCGTTCACCGATCACCTCTACAGTTACCGGAATGAAAACGTCCTTCAGCTCACACCGCTATCGCTCGTTCTCGCCGCGTTTCTCATTCGACTCATCTGGGTCCGTCGCAAGTCCTCGGATGCCGCGCGCGATGAGTCTGCAGAGAGGGTTGCGCTCAGGATGGCGCGGATTGTCGCCGGTCTCTCGGTGTTCGGATTCGTTCTGCAGTTACTTCCATCGCTCAATCAGGTGAACGGAAGTGTCATTGCACTGGTACTTCCCCTGCATCTCGGAGTAGTTGCGCTCCTCATCGCAACCGGAGGCGGCTCGGTCCCGACCGAAATGGAGCCCGAATGACGAACATGATTTCCTGCGCGCGCATGCTTGCCGCTACCGGCGCAATTCTATTCACGCTCGATGCCTGTGCCACTACAATGACGCCACGCAACGACCTGACGCTCGCGATAGTGAACGCGCGAATCTGGACAGCCAATCCTCGTCAACCATGGGCTTCGGCGATCGCGGTATCGGGCGACCGAATCCTCGCTGTTGGTTCGAGCGCGGAGATCTCCAAGCTCATGCGAACCGCTCCCCAGGCACGGGTCATCGATGCAAAGGGCGGAATGCTGACGCCGGGGTTCATCGACTCGCACGTGCACTTCATCGATGGCGGGCATCGCCTCGCTTCGGTGCAACTCAGGGACGTGAAGACACCAGCTGAGTTCGTGGCGCGAATCAAGGCGTACGCTGCGACGGTCGCGCCGGGTACGTGGATCACTGGCGGCGACTGGGATCATCAGAACTGGGGTGGCGAGCTTCCGCGGAGGGACTGGATAGACTCGGTCAGTCCGGATAACCCCGTGTGGGTGTCGCGGCTCGATGGGCATATGGCGCTCGCCAATAGCGCTGCGCTCGCTGCCGCAAAGGTCACGAACGCCACCAGAGACGTGGATGGCGGAACGATCGTGCGCGATGCCGCCGGGGCCGTTACGGGAATTCTCAAGGACAATGCGCAGTCATACGTGAACGCCGCAGAGCCGCCGCCGACGCGTGAGCTCGACGATCGGGCCCTTCTCGCCGCCATGAAATATGTTGCCGAACGCGGAGTGACATCGGTTCAGAACATGGGGGGCTTCGTCGATCTGGCCACGTTCGATCGCGCGCATGCTTCGAAGTCGCTGATAACCCGGATCTACGCGGTTACACCGATCTCCCAGTGGGAAAGACTTCGCGACACGGTCGCCAAACGAGGGCAGGGAGACGAGTGGGTCCGGATCGGCGGGCTCAAGGGTTTCGTCGATGGATCGCTCGGTTCTCATACGGCGGCGATGTTCGCCCCGTTCAGCGACTCACCGAAGGATTCTGGATTTCTCGTGAACAGTGAGAGGGATTTGTATCGCTGGACGTCGGAGGGCGACAAGGCCGGGCTTCAGCTTCTCGTTCACGCAATTGGAGACAGGGCCATCAATACGCAACTCGGCATATTTGAACGTGTTGCCCTTGAAAACGGGCCGCGCGATCGCCGCTTTCGGATCGAACATGCGCAGCACATCGCTCCTGCCGATATCCCGCGATTTGCTCGCCTTGGAATTTTGCCGAGCATGCAGCCGTACCATGCGATAGATGATGGACGGTGGGCGGAGAAGGTGATTGGCCCGGAGCGCGCGCGGACCACTTACGCTTTCAAGTCACTTATCGATGCGGGTGCCAGGCTTGCATTCGGCAGCGACTGGTTCGTGGCGCCTCCGACGCCGCTCGAGGGAATTTATGCGGCGGTCACGCGGCGCACGCTCGATGATCGGAATCCGAATGGCTGGGTGCCGGAGCAGAGAATCAGCGTGGAGGATGCGCTCCGGGCGTACACTCTGGGCGCAGCGTACGCGTCGTTCGACGAAGGGGTGAAGGGCTCTCTCGAGCGGGGCAAGCTTGCTGATATGGTCTTGCTCGACCGGGACCTGACTACGATACCTGCCATAAGTCTTCGCGATGCGCGGATACTGATGACTGTTGTGGGCGGACGAGTCGTTTACGAGAGGTAGTACGCGGTGCCGGGTACCCGATACCAGGTCGTTCAAGGCCGGTCCCATGGCAACTTCGGCCGCGAAGTGGGTAATTAAAAGGCTGTCCTACATCAACTCAACCAACAAGACAATGTCACATCGTCGATACCTCACGGTGGCGATAACGGCCGCCGTTCTCGGTTCAATGGCCTCCGTCGCGCCCGCCCCCCTGGCCGCGCAGGCGAAGGCGAAGAGCGGCGCTCCCTCCCGCGACATCCTGCCGTTCAGGGCCACCGAGCGAACGCTGCCCAATGGGCTCCGGGTAATCATCGTCCCCACCGGTTTCCCGAACATCGTTGCGCTCCAGATTCCTGTAAATACAGGGTCCCGCAACGAAATCGAGCCGGGCAAGTCGGGCTTCGCGCACTTCTTCGAGCACATCCAGTCACGCGGCACGAAGACGAAGACGCAGGCGCAGATGAACGAGATCGTCACCAATGCGGGCGCGCGGGAAAACGCGTACACCACCGACGACTTCACCAACTACTACATCACGTTCGCGAAGGAGGATCTCGACGCGATGCTCGCCCTTCAGGCGGATCGGTTTCAGAACCTCATGTACGACGAGGCGACGTTCAAGACCGAGGCTCGGGCCGTGCTTGGCGAATACAACAAGAATTCCGCGAATCCCACATCGAAGCTCTTTGAGGCGATGCGCGACGCGGCCTTCACCAGGCATACATACAAGCATACGACGATGGGCTTCATCAAGGACATCGAGGACATGCCCAACCAGTATCAGTACTCCAAGGTGTTCTTCAAGCGCTGGTACCGGCCCGAGTACACGACGATCATTGTCGCCGGCGATGTAACTCCGGAGCAGGTCATGCCGCTTGTGGAAAAGCACTGGGGCAAGTGGCAGCGCGGCACGTTCAAGGCAGCCATTCCGCAGGAGCCGCCGGCGAAAGGAGCGAAGTACACGCATGTGAACTGGTCGAGTCCCACGCTGCCGTACCTCGCGGTTGCATTCCGGAACCCGGCGTTTTCCGAGGTCAATAACGACAACGCAGCACTCGATTTTGTCTCGACGCTCTGGTTCGGACCTACTTCGGAGATCTACAAGAAGCTTGTTCAGCGCGAGCAAAAGGTGGACGGCTTCAGCGCCGACAACACGAGCAATGCCGACCCTGAGCTGTTCACGATATTCGCGCGTGTCAAGAAGGCCGAGGACATGGTGTATGTCCGCAACGAAATCCTGAAGACTGTTGCGCAGGCGAAAAGCCAGCTCGTCAGCGCTGAGGAGCTGACCGAGGCCAAGTCGAACGCGCGCTACTCGTTCGTGCGCTCGCTCGACAACACCGATCGGATCGCATCGACGCTCACCCGCTTCGTACGATTCAACCGGTCGTTCAACACGATCAACCGTGCGTACGCACTGTACGATGGACTCACTCCGGCCGACCTTCGCCGGACCGCACGTACCTACTTCATCGACAACAGCATGATCGTCGCGACGGTGTCGAGCACGGCGCTTCCAGCCGCGATCAGCTCTATGCCGAAGATCGCGAGCTTCGCTTCTGCAACAGCAACCCTCCCGACCAAGACGATGACGCCGCCGTCGAAGCCGCGGGACACCTCGCCATGGATGGTTCCGACGACTGTCGGCTCCGCCTCGCCTGGTGCAGCGGTCGCAGACGCAATTCCGTCCTCGAGCGTGATAGTTCAGCGATCCCCGTTGCCGCAGATCCGCATGAAGTTGCTGTTCGCCGCCGGCTCGGCCAATGATCCCGCGGGCAAGGAAGGGCTCGCTACATTGTCGGCGGCAATGATCTCTGAGGCGGGATCGAAGGCGATGTCACTCGACGAGATCAACAAGGCGCTTTACCCGGTCGCCGGCAGTTTCGGCGGACAGGCCGACAAGGAAATGACGACGTTCACCGGGTCGATTCACCGGGACAACTGGGATCGATTTCTCAGGGTGGCGCTGCCGATGCTGCTCGATCCGGGATACCGCGAAGAGGACTTCAAGCGCAACAAGGACGCGGTGATCAACTCCCTCACGCAGGATCTCCGCGCCAATAACGAAGAAGAACTTGGCAAGGAACGCCTGCAGACCAACATCTTCGCGGGCACGCCTTACGGCCACCCCGCGATCGGTACGGTTGCAGGTATTCAGGCGATTACGCTGGATGACGTCAGGAACTTCATCAGGTCCAACTACACGCGCGGCAACCTGACGGTCGCCATCGGCGGGGATGCTTCCGACGGCATGGTGACCCAGCTCCGTTCGGCGCTGGCGACATTACCGGCTGGAACTGTGCCTGGCCCCAGGGCTGCAATTGCCGGAGCGAGGCCGAAGGGTATGGATATCGAGATCATCGCCAAGGACACGCGGGCAACAGCAATCTCGATCGGACTTCCGATTGAGGTCACGCGCACTCACCCTGATTTTGCCGCTCTCAACGTTGCACGTGCATGGCTCGGCGAGCACCGCATGTCGCAGTCGCACCTGTTCCAGCGTATCCGCGGCATTCGCGGAATGAATTACGGCGACTATGCCTACATGGAAGCGTTTCCGCGGGGAATGTTCCAGTTCTTCCCCGACCCGAACATTGCACGCCGCGCACAGATCTTCGAGATATGGATTCGGCCGGTGGTTCCGGAGAATGCCCACATGGCGCTTCGCATTGCGACGACCGAGCTGGGCAAGCTGATCGATGACGGGATGTCCGAGGCGGACTTTAGATCGGCCCGTCAGTACCTGATGAAGAACGTTTACGTGATGACTCAGACTCAGGATCAGCAGCTCGGCTACGCCCTGGATTCCAGGTGGTACGGTATGGCTGAGTATACGGGCTACATGCGGGCTCAGCTCGAGAAGCTCACGCGCGATGACGTGAATCGCGCCTTGAAGAAACACCTCTCGGCTACCGACCTGTCGGTGGTGATAATCACCAAGGACGCGGAGGGGCTCAAGAGCCAGCTCGTTGCTGACGGGTTTTCGACAATCAAGTACGATGGCGAGAAGCCGAAGGATATTCTCGATGAAGACAAGGTGATCGGGGCGAGGAAGCTGAACATCGCGCCCGGCCGGATTCGGATTACGGCAGTGGACCAGGTCTTCGCACGGTAGAGATGCCGTTCCCCGAAGCGCAGGAAGGCCCGCCGCACTGGGGTCTCTTTGCGTCGGGCGGGGATGTAAAATCAATGGCAATCAGAGAGGATTGAGAGAAGTTGCGAGGTGGGGAGACATTTCTGCGAAGCGCCGCCAAGAATTCATTCCCCCTTTTTCACAGAACGGCGGAAAGTCGCTGCGGTATCGCTCGGAGTCGTCTCCCCACCTCCCCTTGCTCCTGCCGTTCTCCCTGATTGCAGTTGACCGTCCGCTTGACCCGCGTCACTTGACCGCCGCCCGATTCAGGCGGGCATCCCATTGAAAAAACGCCCGGTTTCGGTCATATTTCAAAGCTGTCCCAAAAGTCAATAAAGTGAGGTTAGGGCCAATGAAAGCCGATATCCATCCCGTGTACGCCACGGCCACCGTAAAGTGCGCCTGCGGCCACACTTACCAGACCCGCTCCACAGCCGCCGAGATCCACACGGATATCTGCGCGCAGTGTCACCCGTTCTTCACCGGCAAGCAGAAGCTGGTGGACACCGCTGGCCGAGTTGAGCGCTTCCGTCAGAAGTACGCCCCCAAGACTCGCGACGCCGCACCGGCGACGCCCGAGGCCTGAGCCTCCGGGATCGCCTCGCCGACGCGCTTAACCGCGCCGGCGAGGTCGAGCGGCAGCTTTCCGACCCAAAGACCGTAAAGGACGCCCAGCGGATGACGGCGCTGGGCCGGGAGCACCGCCACCTCAGTCCGGTCCTGGAAATGGCCGAACTTTTAAGGAAGTACGACAGCGAGCTTGAGGAAGTGAACGAGCTGGTTCTCGTTGATGACCCTGACATGGCCGCCGAGGCGCGCGCGGAACACGCCCGCCTGAAGACGGCAATCGCCGAGCTCGAGGCGCGAATAAAGCCGGCCCTGATCCCCCATGACCCTCTCGACGACCGCCCGGCGATCGTCGAAATCAGGGCAGGCACAGGAGGCGATGAAGCAGCTATCTTTGCCGCTGATCTCTATCGCATGTACACCCGGTTCGCCGAGAAACGGGGTTGGCGCATCGAGATGATCTCGTATTCGGAGGGAACCCTGGGCGGCGTCAAGGAAGCAATTTTCAAGGTCAAGGGAGAAGGCGTCTTCGGAACGATGCGCTGGGAGTCCGGCGTACACCGCGTGCAGCGTGTACCGGTCACCGAAGCGCAGGGCCGTATTCACACATCGGCTGCGACCGTCGCGGTTCTCCCCGAAGCGGAAGAGGTTGATCTTCGCATCGAGGACAAGGACCTGCGAATCGACGTTTTTCGTTCGTCGGGACCCGGTGGACAGAGCGTAAACACCACCGATTCGGCGGTGCGCATCACGCACATCCCGTCCGGCATTGTCGTGAGCCAGCAGGACCAGAAATCGCAGCTTCAGAACAAGCTCAAGGCGATGGACGTCCTTCGCGCCCGGCTGCTCGACGCGAGAATCGCGAAAATCGAATCTGAGCGGGCGACAATGCGGAAGACTCAGGTCGGCACCGGTGATCGCTCCGCCAAAATCCGAACGTACAACTTTCCGCAGAATCGGGTCACAGACCATCGCATCGGCTTTACCATGCACGAGTTGACGAAGGTGCTCGGCGGTGACATCGAGCCGGTGATCGAGGCGCTCCGCACAGCGGATGTCGAGGACCGGCTCGGTGAATAGGGTCATTCAGCGGACGCAGCCGCTGTACAACGCCGATCCTACCGTGCACGCCGTCGTGGAGGAGCTCACCGCATCCCTTCGCCTGGCGGGCATCGCCGACCCGCGCCGGGTTGCGACCGACATCGTGGCGGCCCTGCTCGAGGTGCCGCGCTCGTGGCCTGTGATGAACCGTGAAGCCAGCATGGACCGTGCGCTTGCCGCAATCGCGAGCGATGCAGCGCGAAAGCTCTCCAATGGAGCGCCCTTCGCATACGCAGTCCGGTGCGCGGCCTTTCGACACCTGAACCTCATGGTCGATGAGCGTGTGCTCATTCCGCGTCCCGAAACCGAAGTCCTCGTCGGCGAGATTCTCGAGATGATGGATGCTCGCTGTGGCACACACCGAGGCTGGGGAACTGCCCTGGATATAGGAACCGGCTCAGGCGCGATCGCGCTGTCGCTCGCCAGCGAGGGGGGGTTCGAACGAGTTGTCGCGACGGACATTTCCCGGGACGCGCTCGATGTCGCGCAGGCGAATGCGGTTCGATCGGCCGCAGCGCTACGGACCGAAGTGGAGTTTCGTCACGGGTCGCTTCTCGCACCGGTGCGCGGCGCGAAGTTTTCGGTAATCGTTTCGAACCCGCCGTACGTCGCATTTTCGGAAATCGAAGCGCTGCCGCGAAGCGTTCGCGACTGGGAGCCGCCGCTCGCACTTACGAGCGGCCACGACGGGATGTGGGCGACCAGGGAGATAGTTCGGGAGGGTTCTCGCAACCTTGTCGGTGGCGGGATGCTCGCTCTCGAAGTCGATGAGCGCAGGGCGTCGCTTGTGGCCGAGATGATCATGCGCCACGGAGCCTATACAGACGTCGGGGTGAGGCTGGACCTGGCCGGGCGTGAGCGATTCGTGTTTGCGTCCAGAATCTGAAACAGAAACGGGAGATGTGTAATGCTGGAAGATAAGGCGCGCGACCTTGGCCGCGTGATCGGGCAAAGCCCCGAGTACCAGGCGGTGAAGCGATCGAGCGATGCGCTCAATGCAGACCGCGAGGCGGTCGCCATCCTGCAACAGATGGAAAAAATCCGAATGGATGCGCAGCAGCTCATTCAGCGCGGCGAGCAGCCGACGCCCGAGATGGAACAGCAACTCGACGATCTGCTTTCCAAAGTTCAGGTCAACCCCGTTTACCAGCGGGCGATTTCGGCGCAGGAGAACTTCGACAAGGTCATGTATCAGGTCAACAACTTGATAATGGAAGGCATGAAGAAGGGTGCCACCAGCTCGATCATCACTCTCGCCTAGGGCACGATCGTGCGCGCCGGAACGCTCATTGTTTTCGAGGGCGCCGAGGGCGCGGGAAAGACCACGCAGCTACGGCTGCTTGCCGACCGGCTGCGTGGCGAGGGAATAGAGTCCCTCTCCCTTCGTGAGCCCGGTGGGACGGCGCTGGGCGACTCGATACGTTCAATCCTGCTCGATCCAGCGCAGAACATCTCCCCCGCGGCAGAGGCGCTCCTGTTCATGGCCTCCCGCGCTGAAATTGTCGCGCAGCAAATCGACCCTGCGCTCGCGAGCGGGGTAGTGGTATTGATGGACAGGTTCTTCCTCTCTACCTACGCCTACCAGATCTACGGCCGTGGACTTCCGGAGCCGCAGATACGCTCGGCCAACGCGCTTGCCGCGGGGGGGGTCGTGCCTGATCTCACGATGGTCCTCGAGATTCCGGCGAGCGAGGGTCTTGAGCGGGCCGCAGTGCGTGGTGCTCACGATCGGATGGAGCTGTCGGGGGACGAGTTTCATGATCGCGTCGAGCGCGCCTTCGCGGAGTTCAGCGATCGCGAGTGGCAGCGATCCCATCAGGAGTGTGGCCCTATCGCCAGCGTGGATGGCCGCGGGGATCCCGCGGACGTGCACGCGAGGGTTCTCAATACGCTCGCGCGAAACTTGCCTGAAAGATTTTCGATGCTGTCATTGGAAAAGGTGGATTGATGGTCGACATCAATCCAGGGATGCGGTCGCGCAGCGTAACGGTTGGCGCGCTGCTCGTATTCTCGCTTGTTACGGGCGGGTGGCTGGTGGAGAAGGGAACTCGCGGCGGACCCGTTGCAACGAGAGCCCAGGCCGCGCGGCTGTTCGACGATGTTTTCACACACGTATCGCGCAACTATGTGGATTCGATCGGCACGTCGTCGATGTACCGGATGGCAATCGATGGAATGCTCTATGAGCTCGAGGATCCATATACCTCGCTGCTCGCTCCCGACAAGCTCGGTCGGCTGAACGAAGTTACCACTGGCAATTACGCCGGCGTTGGTGTTCAGGTAGACGTACGCGACGGATGGATAGTTGTCATCGCACCGACGCCGGGGAGCCCGGCGGAGCGCGCCGGCATTCAGCCGGGAGACCGGATAGTCGAAGTTGACGGTCGCTCGAGCCAGGGCTGGACCCTCGAGGAGGCGACGAACGCGTTCAGGGGCAAGGCAGGCACCAGGGTTGCGATGCGCATCGAGCGGCCCGGTATTCTCGCGGGCATGCCGCTTACGCTGACGCGCACGCCGCTCCATCAGAGTGCGGTTCGGCGTGTAGCGATGCTTCCGAATGGCGTTGGCTACATCGACCTGAAGGCGTTCAGCGACTCGTCCGACAGGGAGCTCGCACGGAGCGTGAGCGCTCTCCTGACTCGTGGGGCAAGGTCGCTGATCATCGACCTTCGCTCCAATCCTGGCGGTCTGCTCGAGCAGGGCACTCGCGTCGCCGATCTTTTTCTGGATAAAGGCCAGAAGATCGTGAGCCTGCGTGGACGCACCGCGGAGGCAAATCGGGATTTCACGGACAGCACTGCACAACGGTGGCCGAAACTCCCGTTGACAATACTTGTGGACGACCGGAGCGCGAGCGCTGCCGAAATCGTCGCCGGCGCGCTTCAGGATCACGATCGAGCGCTTGTAGTCGGCGAGCCGACCTATGGAAAGGGAAGTGCGCAGTCGATCATTCCTCTCGGCGCGGAGGAGGGAGGACTCAAGATTACAACTTCCAAATGGTACACGCCGTCGGGTCGCTCGATCAGCAAGCGAATGGACAGGGATGACAGCGATTCGGAGGTGGCAGCGCGCTCCGCACTGAAGCGCTACCGCACGGCATCGGGCAGAATCATGCTGGACGGCGGTGGCATCGTCCCCGACGTGATCGAGAGCGACAGCGCGTACTCGGAGCAGGTCCGTGACCTTCAGGGTGTTCTCGGAAGGCGCGTCGGCCACTTTCGCGACGCGCTGACCGATTATGCCCTTGGCCTCAAGGCGTCGCGAGGTGCGTTGTCGCCGCAATTCACCATCTCGGATCAAATGCTCGAAGAGGTATGGAGGCGGATGAGCGCCCGCGGTGTGGTAATGGACCGCAGCATCTACGACGAGTCAGCTCCGGTCGTGAGACAGCTCCTCACTTACGACATCGCGCGGTATGTGTTCGGTCCCGAAACAGAATTCAAGCGGCGCGTCGCCAGTGATCGTGCAATTGCCACGGCCCTTGAGATTGCGACTGGCGCGACGAGTCAGAAAGCCCTGCTCGACCGGGCCGAAAAACGTAAGGAGCAGCAACAAAAGCAGCAGCGCACCTCGGGCAGCGAGTGACCGAGCGGGTTCTGATTGTCGGGGCCGGACAGGTAGGCCGCGGTCTGTTTCGCGCGTTTCGCGCTGCGAGGGGCGTGGACGTTCTCGGTCTCCACGGCCGGCTCCATTCGGCGTTCGCGACATCGTCCGGCGCGTTGCCATCGGCGATCTCGGATGCTAACACGATCATCGTCGCAGTTCGCGAAAATCAGATCGATGACGCGCTTTCTGAATTGATCGGGGAGCGGGGCAAATCGGGACGCGGCCGCCTGGCATCAGGGACCGTCATCGTGCATACGTCGGGAAGCGCAGAACCGCCGCTTCTAAGTGCGCTTGCTGACATGGGCCTGAGCGGCGGCACGTTTCACCCTCTGGTTCCGTTCGCGAATCCGGAGCGAGCGCCCGAGTTGCTCAAGCGCGCATGGATCGGAATCGATGGCGACGACCAGGCGCGCGCCACGTCGAAGCGCCTTGCCGGACATCTCGGCGCACGTACGCTGGATATCCCGGCAGGAAACAAGGCGGTCTATCACGCCGCAGCGGTGATGAGCTCCAACTTTCCGGTTGTCCTCGCATCGCTCGCAAGCGATTTGCTTGCAGGGTTGGGAATTCCGGAGCGGAGCGCGCAGCAAGCGGTTCACAGTCTGATGGAAGCCGCGGTCTCGAATGTCGGGGACACCCCGCCAGACGAAGCTCTCACCGGCCCGGTTGTCCGCGGCGATGGGGAAACCGTGATGCGGCACCTCGGGGCGCTGCGCCACCATCCCGAGGCACGCGCAGTCTACAAGCGACTGTCCCTTGCCGCGATCGACATCGCGGCCAGGCGAGGTGTCGATGTGGCGCGGCTCGAGGAACTCAGGAAAATGCTGCTGCTCAGGTAGTCAGCCAGCCCGAGCTACATCCCGGACATCGCGGCAGAGTCGAGAATCCGCGCATTCTTCGGCGGCGTAAACGTGAACTCCGATCTCGCAACCGCAGCGTTAGGCTGAAGCCTGGTGATCGTCACGACGCGAATCAGACCGTTCGCGTCAACCACTTCAAACTGGCGAACGGAGTTGTCGGACGGGTCAACCCAGACTTTCGCTCGACTGAAAGTGTTGTTCGATTTCTTCGGTACAAGTGATATCACAGTGGTCTTGCGGCCGGCAACCGTGGCCGTTCCGGCTGCCGCGACTGAATACCGCGTAGACGGCGAAGAGAGGAACAGCCCGCCGGGATCGACCATTGCGAGCGAGTTGTTACCGTTGGCGGGTAGTCGCATCACCTGGCCGGGAGCACTGCTCGGCAGATATACCCAGAGTGACTTTCCGTCGGCGACCACACGATCGCCTTTCGGGCTCGTGAAGTTGATCGACAGCAGGTTTGGATCCTTGCGCAGCATCACGCCGCGCGAGACGGCAGACGTCCCGGTGAGCGGGTTCGTGATTGTCTGAGTGAACTCCGCCCGGACGCTTTTCATCTCGGCGTATGACTTCACTGCGCGGTCTATCACCACATCGGCGGACTGCGCTCCTGCGCCTGCGGCTGAGCCGAGGGCGATAATACCTGCGATGATTCTTTTCATGTCAGTGAGTACCCGCTGGGGATCTCTCCGTTCCGCCGCTGGCAGCCGGAGGGGTCACTCGCCGACCGATCGCGAGGGCCACAGCGCGCAGCTCCTCGATCAGCGCCCTGAGCTGATCCGGGTAGAGCGATTGCGCGCCGTCGGACAGCGCCTTGTCGGGATGGGGATGCATCTCGACGATTATTCCGTCGGCGCCAGCCGCGAGCGCGGCCCGGGCCATCGGCGTCACCTTGTCGCGGATCCCCGTTCCGTGGCTGGGGTCGGCCACGATTGGAAGATGCGAGAGCTTGTGCACGGTTGGAATCGCCGTGAGATCGAACATGTTGCGCGCTGAAGGGTCGAACGTGCGCACTCCGCGTTCGCAAAGGATGATTTCGCTGTTTCCTTCGGCGAGAATGTATTCCGCGCTGAGCAGAAGGTCGCTGATCGTGGCCGCCATTCCCCGCTTGAGCAGGACGGGCTTGCCGATTCTCCCGACGGTCTTGAGCAGCGAATAATTCTGCATGTTGCGCGCGCCGATCTGGATGCAGTCGGCAACTTCGGCCACGAGGTGAGCGCCCTCGTCGTCCATCGCCTCGGTGACGATCGCAAGGCCGGTTTCACGCTTCGCAAGCGCCAGCAGTTCGAGTCCCGCTTTGCCGAGACCCTGAAAAGAATAGGGCGAGCTTCGCGGCTTGAACGCCCCACCGCGAAGAGCGGTGGCACCGGCATCGCGTACTATTCGCGCCGATTCGACGATCTGCTCTTCGGACTCGACCGAGCACGGACCCGCAATGACCGGTACGTCATGCCCGCCGAACGATACGCCCGGCGCGATAGTGACGATCGTACTCTCCGGCCTCCATTCCCGCGAAACCTGCTTGTACGGCTTGGTGACGTGAATGATTTCCTGTACGCCCGGAAGTGCAGCCAGCCGCGACGAGTTCACTCTGCCGTCGTTTCCAACAACTCCAATTGCCGTTCGCTGGGCTCCGGGCATCGGGCGCGCCTCGTAACCCATCTCGACGATCACCTGGACTACTCCGTCGACGTCGGCCGCTGTCGCACCGTGCTGCATCACCACCAGCATATCAGGCGCTCAAGGCCTCGACGGCCCGCGATGGGGTGAGGTTACCGGCGATCGCTTCATCCACGGCTGCCCCTCGCATGTGCACGCTGACGAGCGACGACACTCCCGGCTCCTGCATCGTGACGCCGTAAACCGCGTCCGCTGCCTCGGTGGTCGTCCGCGGATTGTGCGTGATTACGATGAATTGTGTGTTGGCCTTGAACTCGTTGAGCATCAGCACGAAACGTCCGATGTTGGCGTCATCGAGCGGCGCATCGACCTCGTCGAGGAGGCAGAAGGGGCTCGGCTTGGTGAGGAATATGCCGAAAAGGAGGGAGAGCGCGACGAGTGCCCGCTCTCCACTCGACAGCAGGTGAATCCTCTGTGTTTTCTTGCCCCGTGGAGCCGCGTGCACTTCGATGTCGCCATCCAGCGGTGACTCCGGATTCTCGAGACGAAGGTCGCATTCACCGCCGCCGAACAGCGTCATGAAAATCTTTCGGAAGTTCTCGCGAACCTGCACGAAAGTCGTCAGGAAGAGATCACGAGCAGTTGCGTCGATTTCGCGAATGGCCTGCTGAAGCGACAGCCTCGCGGCTGCGAGGTCCGCCCTTTGAGTGGTCAGAAGCTCAAGTCGCTTCTGCTCCTCTTCATGCTCCTCGATCGCAAGCGGGTTGACCGCGCCAAGAGCATCGAGCTGTTCCCTGAGCTGCATGGCCTCGGCGCGGAGACTTTCATCATCCAGCTCGATCGGCGCCGAGTCGCGCATCAGGTCTTCGAGTGGCCGTCTCCATTCGGTTTCCAGGCGTTCGCGGATGGCCGCCCTTCGTCCCGAAAGTTCGGTGAGCCGAAGCTCCGACGCGTGGAGGTCATCACTCAACGCGGTTGCGCGATGTCGAATGTCTGTCAACTCGTGTTCCGAAGTCTCGAGCTTCTCATCGGAGGTCTTTACGGCGAGCTCCGAGTTTGCCAGGCGCGTCTCACCGTCTTCGAGCGTTGCCTGACGCGCTTCGAGATCCATCTGCCACGAGGCGAGTTGTTGAGCAAGTTCTCCATCGGCAGCCGAAAGCGTGCTGAGCTCGGATTGAAGCGACTCGAGCCGGGCGTTGGCGGTCGAATACTCTTCGCGAAGGTGGCGCTCGCGGTCGCCGGCGACCTGCAGGCGGGCCTGTGCCTGCGCGCTCGCTACTTCGCTGAGGGTGCGGCGATCGCGCGCCTCATCCTGCCGTGCCTCTGTGTCGGCGAGCGAGCGGCGCGCTTCTGACACCGACGTGTCGAGCTGCGCAATACCAGATTCCTTTTCCAAAATGGACTTTGCTATTCGCTCGACACTTTCGGTGAGGGACAGCTCGCGAGCGGCCAGGCGTTCGATCAGCGCCGATGCGTCGGCAAGCTCCTTGAGAGATCGATGGTGGCGACGTGTGACAGCCGCAAAATGGTCCTCACGTTCGGACGCCTCGCGTGCAGCGGCATGGGCTGCCTCTTGTGCGTGAGCGGCTGCAAGTTCCGCCGCCTCGAGATTGGCGCGCACCGCCTCAGCCGCAGCCGCCGCCGTGGTTCGTGCGGTGCCCGCCTCGCCGAGGGCACGGCGCGATTCACCGATTTCAGCGCGCCTCCGAAGAGGTCCCGGTCCCGCGACAGTCGCTGGTAGCCAGATGGCGCCACGCGCGTCGACGAAACCGGTTCCGTTCTCGATCGCGCGCACCCGTCCAAGCAGAGTGCGCACCCAATCTGCGGCGGGAGATTCCGAGCGTACGAGCCGCGACAAATCGTCGCCGGTTTCGCTCTGATCGCCATGCTGCGCCACAATGGCGTCGATGGGAAGCAGAAGAAGCGGACCCGGGTTGGTTGCAGCATGCCATGCGCGAATCGATTCCGCTGCTTCGCGGTCGCGCACGAGAACCGCGTGGACGGTCGCCCCGAGAAACCGCTCCACCAGTGACGCCGCCTCGCTTTCGGTGCTGATGAAATCGCTGAGCGGACCGATGACGCTTCCTTCCGCGAAACGCTCACGTTCGCGCAGAAGCCGAGCGGCAGCCGGGGCGAGACCAACTCTTTCCCTCTCGAGGCCCTCGAGTGCATTGAGCTTGCTCTCAATTGCCGTGAGTGCTTCTTCTGCGCGCAACACCGCCGACCGCGCGCTCGAATCTGCTTCGCGCGCGGCGCGCATCGCTGCCAGCGCCGCAGCCAGCTCCAACCCAAGAGCCGCATTCTTCTCACGCGCGACTCCGAGCGCTTCGTCAGATTCGCCGAGCTCACGGCGAACGCCGCGCTCGTTGTCCGTCAGCTGTGACTGTTCGTCAACCAGTTCACCCCGCCGCGCACCAAGTTCCTGCAATTCACGATCGGCCGCCTGGCGGTCGAGCGCGTGGCGATGAGCGAGCTCCCGCATCTCTCGTGTTTCCCTCTCCGCCTTCTCCACGGCGGCGCGCGCCACTGCGAGCGCAGAGCGGACAGCCTCTTCCTCGGCCACAAAACCGGCAAGTGCACTGTTCGCCAGCGCGAGCTCGGCTTCGAGCTGCTGCCTGTGGGAATTTGCCCGCTCGAGGTCCTCGCTAACGCGACCGACCGTCGAGTCTCCCTCGCGTCGCTCATGCTCAGCGCGCTCTCTTCGCGCCACGGCATTGCGCTGGCGCTCTTCGGCCACCGCAATCTCGGCGCGAAGCTGTTGCGTGCTCTCTCGCTGCTCGGCTACAAGTCGTGCAAGCTCGCTCCGTCGGCCTTCGGCGGCGGCTCGCGCTCCATGCGCTGAGTCACGCGCTGCTTCGGCGGCCGCGACGCTCTCCTCGGCGCCTGGTGCTTCGTGGCGCAGTGTGCCCACGCGAGTCTCCAGGCGCTCGAGCTCACCGTGCCACGCATCCATTTCGCGCGCGGCGAGCGCGATTTCGACAGTGAAGCGCCTGCGTGTGAGCTCTACGTTTTTCTCTGCGCGACGGCGCTGGCGGGCGAGTGACCGCACCTGCGTCTGAACCTCGCTGATCAGATCGTCGAGCCGGCCAAGGTCAACTGCAGTTTCCTCGAGGCGACGCTCCGTGCTGCGTTTCCTGTCGCGATAGAGTCCTACGCCTGCGGCCTCTTCGAAGAGTTCGCGCCGCTCATCGGGGCGGTCGGAAAGTAGTGCGTCGATCATCTTGCTCTCGATGACGACGCCGGAGTCGGCGCCAAGGCCCGTTCCGCGGACCATGTCGTGAATGTCGCGTAAACGGCAGGGCGCGTTGTTGAGGAGGTAGTCGCTCTCGCCCGAGCGGCTCAGGCGCCGCGTGATCACTACCTCGCGAAAGGGAATGCCGAGCGCGCCGTCGTCATTCTCGAAGTGGAGAGACACTTCGGCGATGTTGACTGGTCGTCTCGAGGATGATCCCTGGAAGATGACCTCTTCCATTTTGGCGCCGCGAAGAGCGCGGGCGCGCTGCTCTCCCAATACCCATCGCACTGCGTCGGATACGTTCGATTTGCCGCATCCGTTCGGGCCAACAATGGCCGTAACGCCTGGCTCGAAGAGGAGCTCTGTCTGATCGGCGAATGACTTGAAGCCATGAAGCTCGAGCTTCGTCAGACGCACTACTGAAGTCTCCCGGTTCTGTATACCAGGACAGGCGTCAACCCGGCAACCCGGAGGGCTGTCGCCGCGAGAGAGGATTGTTCCGGCCGCTCGAACGCGCCCGCGTAGACGCGGGCGGTGCCATCCGCCTGCATCAGCGCATATGCGGTGACGCTGCGTCCGGAGAGACTCTGGAGCATCTCTCGCACTCGTGCCGACATGCCCGCCTGGGCCGGAATACTGTCTACAAGCAGCGCGAGCGGTGCGCGCACCACCGAGCCTGCGGAATCAGGCACGATGCGCCGCCGACGAAGTGATGCAAGCAACCGCTCCGCCTGAGCGCTGTCGGAGAATGCACCTGCGTAGACCTTGTACCATGTCGCTTCGGTGTCTCCGATGGGGACGAGTGAGATAGTCGCCGCCGGCATAACGGAGCCATGGCGCTGAATCTCAAAGTTAGCACCTTCAGCCGTGTTGGAGGCGAGTATCTCGACCGAAAACGGCGTGGCCGAAGCCGAATCCGGGGCGTTCGCTGGCAGCAGGGCTTGACTCGCCGCGAACGCCGTAGAGTCCGCGGTCGAATCGGCAAGCGCGGGAGCGATCGTTGGAGGTGTGGACGCTGCGTCGGTGCGCGATCGAGCGGCGAAACCAGCTCCTCCCGCAATCCCGAGGGCGAGCAGCCCGGCCGCGGCAATTGCGACCTTCTGCATTGGCCACGCCTCGCGCCTGGGCGCGAGGTCGATCTTTGGTGGAGCGATGACAGTTGGGTGAGGAATCCTCGCGAGGATGTTGGCGGCAGGCGCGGCATCGAGTCGCTGGATGCCTACGAGCACGACTCCGTCGAGCTGTGCCGCGAGTTTGTCGATGCCCGGCGTGCTCGAGTCGCACACCAGGACGAGCAGTTCGTCGGCGTTCGCGAATTCGGAAGCGAAAGTACCCCAGCGCGGGCTCGAGAGAATCCCTTCGGTAGCCGGCGATTCTGTACCGCCGGGAATAACGAAAAGATTCCTGGCGCCGTGGACTTCACGCGCGATTCGCACGAATGAGGTTCCGAACTCGAAGCTGTCGTACACGCCGTGAGAATCGTCATCCTGCACAAGTGCCTGTATCGGTGCGGTTTCGCCGGCGAGGTCGGCTATCATGACCAGGCGGTTAGCACTCTCGGCCAGTGCGATGCCGATTGCCGCGTGCCCGGCCGCCACTATATCGTCGGATGTCACGATGATCGAGGAGTATCCGCGGACGGCGACACCGATCTGGCGACCGGCACCTTCGTACGCGCCGCCTGGCGCGCGCATGCCCTGCGCGCGCGAGCCCGCAGCCGTCACTTCGCAGCCTCGTAAACCCAGTATTGTCTTTTCGAATCCTTTCCCACGCGGTCCGCCTCTTCGCGTGTGCCATATGGTCCCAGCACTACGCGATAAATGGTTGTGGAACCGGACTGTGTCGCGACCACCCTTGGACGCAATCCGTTGACCGACATGCCGGCCGCGGCCTCGACTGCTTTCTGCTCGGAGAGTACCGCAGCGAAGGATACCATGTAACCGACCAGCTGCGGAGGGACGGTTGCGGGCGGATCGATCATGGTGGGGCTGGCATCCCGCAATGGGGGGCTTGCCATTGTGTCGCCGGGAAGCGCGACTCCTGAGTCGGAGGCCGGGGGCAACGCCGTCGCGGAATCGAACGTGACGGGCCGGTCGAGGTCGGCCGACCGCGGACGGAAGCCGTTCCATGTGAAGAAGTACCAGAAATCCTTCGCGCCTCCAGCGATTGTCCGCGCATCGGCAAGAGTCTGCGAGCTGATGAGGACCAGATCGGCTCCCTGCGCCGTCGCAATCATCGATCCCGGCGCAAAGGCCGGAAGGTCGGATCTCCATTTCGAGCGGATGGATCCTGCCACCCTGTTGGTTCCAACCGCTATGACCCAAAGCGAATCGCCGCCGTCGGCCGGACGGGCGAGAATGAACTGTCCAAGCGGGTCCATCCGGAGGGCGGATGCTGGTGCAGGAAGAGTCACCGTGCCGCTGAGCGATTCGCTGTAGCGATCGACGACGGCTAGTCTGCTTGCACCCTTCAGCGCGACGTAAAGGCGGTCTCCGCTGGGTGTGGCCGCCATCGCCTGCACGTTTTCGCTGAATCGCACACTTTTCACTGGCGCGAGATCGCGGGTACGCACGCCGACGAGCCCGCTGTCCACCGTGAAATAAAGACGGTCGCCAACCTGCGCGCGCACTCCGCGCGACACGGCAGGCAGGGATCCCGTCTCAAGAATTTCGTCGTCCGTCGGCCGAATGAGCCAGAGTCGCATTGAGCGGCCATCGTTGCCGGCGACTATTACCGAGCGATTGGGCTGGGGAAAAACCCAACGAGCTTTTGAGGGCGGATCGAAGCTCCAATCACCGGACGGCGTAATTCTCGCGACGGCTCCCGATTCGGTGACGCCGTAGATCTCCGAGCCATTCTGGGATGCAAGCGCAGAGAGCTTCGCCTTCGATGCGAGGCGAACTTCGCTTGCACGGAGATCGAGCCGCCGGGGCTGGCCTTTGGCATCGACGAAAGCGATAGACCCATCTTCCGGGTCGAAGCCGAGTATGGTGTCGGGGGCGGGGGCTACAGGGGCGGACCACACCACCGAATCGAGACGGGGATATATGTACGCCCTGGCCGTGCCGCCCGCGGCAGGAATTCGAAGGGCGATCTGGTCTGGGCCGCGCGAAGCGGATGTGCCGACGACGCCAGAAGGCGCTCGCCCGTCGCCCTTGCAGGCGGCGACGGTGAACGCCAGTGCTATCAGCCGGGGAACAACTCTAGAAACTCGGTCCCAGCGAGAAGGTCCAGTTCGGTTTGCGATCAGGTTTATCGAGCGGTATCGCGTAGTCCCACTTGAGGATCGCGAGGTTGAACAGATTAACGCGAATACCCGCCCCGTAGCTCCGAAGAGGATAACGCTGGAGCTGGAAATCATAGTTGTCCGGCTTGGTGAGCGAAACCGTCTGCCCTTTGCTCCAGGCGAGTCCGGCATCGTAGAACACGAGCGCCTCGATGGGCGGGAGCCCAATCGGAAGGTTGCCGAGGTCGAATCTGCGCACCAGCGGGAAGCGCACTTCGGCATTCACCACCGTCACTCTACTTCCAACAAGTTGCTCGGTATTGCACGACGCACCCCCGCCAATGTAGCCGGTGCATTCGTAACCGGTGAAGTTCGCGTTGTCGTAGCCGCGCACGTATTCGGGGCGGCCGACGTATTTCGGAAACGCCGCCTCGTCACGGCCAATCGATGCGCTGCCAAGGAACCTGGTCGCGATCGTGATCGTGTTGAATATGATCGGATCATACCGACGGTAATCCGCGAGGTACTCTACCCACCGCAGATTGCCGACTGACGGCGAGATCTGGAAGCGATACCGTCGTCCAATGACGGGAGCCGTGTAGCCGAAGAGCGTATTGTCCGAAACGTAGGAAAAGGATGGCGATGCAAAATTGTACGCAGGCGCGTTGGCAACGTCCTGAATCTCGGGCGATGTGCAGCCGTTAACGTAGCAATCCTGTGTGAGCGAGATCACCGACCGGCCGATGCTGTTGAACTGCAGTCCCGCCTCGAAACGGGTGAACCTGTTGAGCGGGTATTGAGTAGTGAGGAACGCATTCCGCAGGACGTAACGTGTATAGAGGCTCTGGTAACGGGCGCGGTCGGGAAGCTGCTGGAGTGAGCCTCCGCTCTGCGGTAAAAACACAGGCTGCTGATAGCCACCAACTGTGTACTGCCACCTGCGACTCCGATTGGCATACGCCGCGAACACGCTTGCATCGCGGAGCTGTCCGTACACAGATGCAGACAGCGCGATCTGATTGTTGCCGATGAGATCACTCAGCACTATCGTCGTGCCGCCGTTGAACCCGCTGAGGCCGTATTGATTGCCAGTCGCGTAGCCGACCTCAGGCTGAGCTATGTAATCCGGCCTGAAACCCACGGAATACGCATAGTCGCGGAAGCGTGTGGTGTCGGGAAGTGCGAAATCAGGATTGGCATTCAGCACGGCGACCGTTGTCGCCTCGATTTCTCCCGCCTGCGCCTCGCCCGTGGAAAGCTGGCCCGAGGGACGCGATCCCGAGGGTGCGCGATAGATCGACGCCTGCACGCCCGTCGCCGCAAGTTTCTTCGCCGAATCTGGCGCGGCCGCGGCGACCAGGCTCGACGGAAGAGCGGGCACCGTCATGACGAGCGCGGTCGGAGTTGCTACCCGATCGCGAAATGCAACAGTCTTGAGCCGGCGCGGGTTGTCCATCGACCACACCGTGTAGTCGCCCTTCTCGTAGTACGTGAACGCCATTCTGTCGGCGCCACGTGCCCACGTGAGCGCAGGGCTGTACTCGGTGATTGCCGTGATGCCTCCGAGAACGTTCGTCAACTGGTACTGCTGCCTGTCGCCAAGCTCGAACAGGAACACGTTCTGAACTCCGGTCCTGTCCGAGATGTAGGCGAGTGAGCGACCGTCAGGAGCCCACGACGGATTCAGGTTGTGCCCCGCCTGTCCCGGCACGATGTCGATCACGCCGGACTCGGCATCGATCAGCGCGATCTGCCACTTCGCGAAATCAAGTTTCGCGAGGTTGGTCGGTGGCGCGCGATCCGTTGCGAACGCAATTGTCTTTCCGTCAGGCGACCAGCTCGGCTGGAGATCGCCGAAGACATCGTTGGTGAGCCGGCGCAGGTTCTTTCCGTCCACATCGATGACGTAGAGATCCGTTAACCCGCCAAGCGTGCCACTGAAAACCATCCGTCTGTCATCGGGGGAGAAAGAGGGCGAAGTCACTGCGTCGAGAGGCAGGTCGACGCGGCGTCTTGTTTTCCGCGTGGCAACGTCGAGCAGGTAGAGGACGTCCCTGCCCGCGCGCTGAGCGGTGAACGCCAGCGTCTTGCCGTCGTTGGAAAACGCACTCTGTGAGTAGAGCAGTCTCAACTCTTCGAAATCGGGATCGAGGGTGCTCTTCACCAGCCGTTTAATGCGTTCGCCAGTCTTTGCATTGCCAAGCCACAGGTCGATGAAGAGCTCGCCACGCTTTTCGTTGCCATTGGAGAGGAAGGCGATGTAGTTGCCGTCGCTCGAGAGAACTGGGGCGAGGAAAATCTCTCCACCCGATTTCCTGCGGGTGAGGAGCGGTTGCGCAAAGGTCTGCGGGCGCTGAGTAAGCGATGCCATTGGCAAATACTGTGACTGCACCGCCTCGCGCCATGCCGCGCCGACGTCCGTCAGCGTCATGCCCAGCTCGCGGAGGAAAGCACGCTCTACACCTACCGCCGGCAGATTGCGCAGAATTTCGCCGATCGCGGCGTCGCCCCAGCGCTCTCCAACGTACTGCCAGAAGGACTCACCATACCGGTAAGGAAAGTATTTGTCGGGCCGGTCTGTCATCTGCTTGACCGTCGGGATGTTGCCGGCGACAGCGGCGTCCCGAAGCCATCCCGCAGTGAGCGGATGATTCGGGCCGATCGACAGATACTCCGCCATTCCTTCCATGAACCAGAGCGGCGGGTTGATGCGCTCGAGCGCCTGCTGATTCGCGCCGGCGCGGCCGCGCGCGAAGACATCGTACTGAATGACGTGCACGAGCTCGTGGGCCAGGACCTGCTCGAAGCTTCCGAGATCTCCCGTGAAGGGCATTATCAGCCGTTGCCGGCCCGATTCTGTCACTCCGCCCACGCCTTCGCCCAGGTCGCCCGTGACATTGTTCTGACCAAAGTCGGCACGCGAGGAAAAGAGAATGATCGGCTTCTTCTCGCGGAACTGATGGCCGAGCACGCGGGACAGGCGCGCGTAGGAACGTTCTGCCATCCGGGCCGCCGATGTGACCGCCTGCTTTTCCTCGGGATAGTAGTGCACGAGGAAATGTTCGGTCTCCAGAACACGCCACTTGAAGGTCTTGTACTGCACCTGGTTCTGGCCGAAGTACTGTTGTGCTTCGAGCCGCGAGGCAGAGAGAAGCAAGACGCTGAGGGCCAACGCACGCACCGCTTTCATTTTCCCGCTCCGTTATTCGTTAGACCGTTGGCACCACTTCCGCGTCGCTCCACAGTCGCTCGATCTGGTAGAACGATCGGAGCGTCGGATGGAAGATGTGAACGACGAAATCGACGAAATCGAGCAATACCCATCTGCCCTGCTGAACACCCTCGACGTGGTGTACCCTTACGCCCTCTTTCTTCAGCTCCGAGATGATGTGCTCGCCGATCGAGCGGACATGAGTATCCGATGTTCCGCTGGCGAT
This sequence comes from Gemmatimonadaceae bacterium, assembly GCA_046593165.1. Lineage (GTDB taxonomy): Bacteria > Gemmatimonadota > Gemmatimonadetes > Gemmatimonadales > Gemmatimonadaceae > UBA4720. Next base: position 25,749 of record JBKJRW010000202.1, on the reverse strand, counting down.
CACGAAGTAGTCGGTCATGTCGGTGACGCCCTGCAGATTGAGCAGAACCACGTCGTTGGCTCGCATGTCATGGCAGAGGGTCGCTGCGCGCTTCGCGGGGGAGGCAGGCTCGCGGGCGGGTGTGGCGGGGGAGACAGAGGTGGCCATTCGGCTGAGTTGAAGTATTGTCGGGGCGCCTTCGCTGGGCGTTACTCTACAATATCATGGGGTTGGGCGGAAAGTTCCGTTAGCTGCTCGATAAACGCATAAGGCAAGCCAGTGCGGAATGCACGAAATGTGGAGGGGCAAACCTGGAACGACTGATAAAAAAAGTCGTTCATTTTTTATCAGTCGTTCCAATTGCCCATTTGCTATTGCTTGATGACCCACACCTTGATCTCGGGGTGGACATCGGCATGCAGACGGATCGGAACGCGGTACACGCCGAGCGCCTTGATCGGCTCCTTGAGGTCGATCTGCCGCTTCTCGACTATGTGGCCCTGCTCCGCCAGTTGCTGTGCGATGTCGGCCGATGTGACCGAACCGAAGAGCTTGCCTTCATCGCCGACGCGGGCGGAGAAAGTGAGCGAAACCTGCTCGAGCTTGCCCGCATATTCCTGCGCCGATCCGCGGCGGGCGTCTTCGGCCGCCTCGAGACGCTGGCGCTCCTGCTCGATGCGCTTCTTGTTGCCCGGGGTGGCCTCGTAGGCAAAGCCCCGCGGCAGCAGAAAATTGCGGGCGTAACCTGGCGAGACCTTAACGATGTCGCCAGGATGTCCGAGCTTTTCGACTGCCTGTCTGAGTATGACTTCCATGATGCCTTTTCCAGTTGAAGGTAAAACGCGTCGCCGGGCGGGGCGGACGCGATGAAATCTATTCGGTTTTACGGCGATTTCGCCTGCGCGCGTGTCCGCAGATCAAGCCAGGTGTCACCCAGCCCCAATCCGAAAGCCAACGCTGTCATGAGAGGCCAGGCAAAGATCGCCAGTGCCACCATCAAGTATGTCAGTGCCCGGCTGCGGGACATCCAGGCGAGAATGCCAATCCCTCTCAGGACGTAGAGCACGCCGAAGAAAAGGAGCAGATTGAGCCCTGCGTTCTTCCCGTCGGCAAAAGCAGGCAGGAGGTAGATCGAGGCACCGACAGCGACGCCCCAGACGAGTTGGTCGTTGAACCGGAAATCCCGGATCTTCCCCAGCTGCGGGCCGATCTCGACATTGCTCATCCGATGGTACAACGCCCATCCAAGGCCCAGGGCGGCAAGTGACTCGAGAGCCAGCAGCGCGGGCAGCAACAGCGTGGACCACCGGGGAATCGAGGCCAGCTGAGCCTCGCTCTCTTCGGTCAGCCGTTGAAGTGCGGGTGATTTTGCCACCATCTCCTTCCACCCCGGCTGACCACTCACCTGGCGCAGCGATGCGATGGACTGATCGTTTCTGCGATTGTATTCCCCCGCCATGACGTTGGAAATTCGAGCTGGCCCGCCAGGCGACACGAGCACGAGGGCGAATCCGAGCGCCGTTGCCGCTGCAAGCGCCGAGAGAGCGCGAGGAAAGAACGCTTCCGTCGCGATGACAACGCTGACCAGTCCGAAGCTTGCAGCGACCAGCAGAGTCCAGCCACGCGCGAGCCAGTTGTACTGGCTGTCAGGCGGCCCCGCAGCCGAAGCCAGCAGAATTGCCGTCAGCGCTACCCAGAACACGGCTAGCGAAAGGCGGCCGCCGCTCCGCCATCCGACGACAGCACAAACCGCCACCACCGCAACGAGCAGCAATGGGGTTTGTTCAATCGGCAGGATTGCGCGCATCGCGGGTACGAAGGGAGCGAGAGCAAAGGCGCTCAGCCCCATCGCGAGACGCCGCCACGATCCCCGAACCGGAGCCGGCGCGGCGGGTGTAGTCATGCTACGCGGTGTGTCCCTTGAGGTACGGGATGATCGCGAGATAGCGTGCCCGCTTGATTGCGGTGGACAACTGGCGCTGGTGGCGCGCACAGGTTCCGCTGAGCCGGCTCGGAAGGATCTTCCCCTGATCGGTTATGAACCGTCCGAGGGTGCGATCGTCCTTGTAATCGATCCAGCGAACGCGCCCTTCGCAGAACGGGCAGCTTTTCTGAGGTCTTCTCATTGTGGGTTAATCCTCGTCGTCGTCGTCATCGTCGCGGCGCGCTGCCTGTGCAGCGAGCTCTTCCTCGCTCATCGCCGGGGCACCGACTTCGTGCTCGTGCAGCGTGATCAGATAGCGGATGACGCCACCGTCGAGCTTGAGGGCGCGCTCGTATTCGGGAAGCACCGTAGGGTCTGCGGTAAAGCGCGACACGACGTAATAGCCGTTCTCGCGCGGACCGATCGCGTAGGCGAGCTGACGGCGGCCCCAATGGCTGACTTCGGGCTCCTCACTCGAGCTGAGCAGTCCGTGAAAGCGGGACAGTTTTTCGTTGATTGCGGCGTCTTCGAGAGTGGAATCGAAGATATACACCGCCTCGTAGGTCCGAGACATCGGTAGGCAATCCTCCTTGTGGTCCTGTTCCGCCCCCCGCTGGTTGCCTGAGCGGGGGGAAGGTGTGAAGGCCATGTTGCGGCCGTTTTTGGGAGAACGAAAGATATCCAGCGGGCGTCCTCAGGGCAACAGAATTGCTCCGTTGCGCAGATGGTGGAGCAACGTAGCTTTGCAACGGTGTGCTCAGCGGGCCTATTCACGGAGAGTTGTCATGAAGTACCCGGTTATAACGAGTGTTGCCGCGGCGCTGCTTGCGGTGTCGGGATGCGGGGGTGGTAGCTCCACCGGTGGTCTGGATGTCGAGCAATCGTATCTGGTTGCGCTGACCGCAGCGAGTGAAGTGCCCGCACCGAAGCCGACGACGGCGATCGGTACAGCGCAGATCATCGTGTTTCCAACGAGCGTTGAATTTCTCTTGAGTGCCTCTAACATCACGGGAATCACGATGGCGCACATTCACACTGGTGCGGCCGGAGTTGCGGGCCCCGTCTTCGCAACGTTGTTTCTACCGGGTGCTCCAACGGCGGCAGTCAGCGGAATTTTCGCGAGCGGCGCTCTGACCGCGGCAACACTGCCAGCGGGCGTAACGCTCGAATCGCTGAAGACACTGCTTCTCAGTGGCAACGCATACGTGAACGTTCATACGACTGCCAATCCGTCCGGCGAGATAAGAGGGCAGGTCAAGTAACTCGGGCTCGGCCCGAAGGAGCACGACAATGAAGTGGCGTTACACAATTCCAGTTGTTCTCGTTTTCGCTGCGGCTACGTCGCTCGAGGCCCACGATTTCTTTTTCCGGACTGACAGCTTCTACGGAACGCCGGGCTCGACGATGCTCATCCGCGCACTGAACGGCACGTTCAGCAAGAGTGAGAATTCGATTACCCGAGACCGGATTCGCGATCTGAGTGTCGTGTCGCCGGCCGGACGCGCGCACCCGGATACAACTCTTTGGTCGGTGGCCGGCGACACGAGCGTGCTGACTCTCCGCACCGGCAGTGCGGGCACTTACGTTGTCGGCGCTTCGCTTTTGCCACGCGAGATCACGCTCAAGGCCGCAGATTTCAACACATACCTCGCCGACGACGGAATTCCGGACGTGCTGGCCGCTCGCAGAAAGAGCGGAGAATCGGGGAAGGACGCCACGGAGCGGTACTCCAAGCACATCAAGGCGCTGCTTCAGGTCGGTTCCACGCGGACAGGCGATTACAGCGCTGTTCTTGGCTACCCGGCAGAGCTCGTTCCGCTCGACAATCCGTACACGCTCAAGGCGGGTTCGACGCTGCGCGTGCGAGCAATGGTCGATGGAAAACCTGCGGCGAACCAGCTAGTTGTTTCGGGCGGCCGCCGGCGCAACGGCGATCGTCACATCGAGAAGAGGATCCGCACAGACGCATCGGGCGTCGCGCGCGTGCGGCTGCCCAGCAGCGGACAGTGGTACGTCAAGTTCATCAGCATGACGCCGTTTCAGGGCACGGAGAAGATCGACTACGAATCGAAGTGGGCGACGCTCACGTTCGAAATCCGGTAGGGCGGGGAAAGAACAAGAACGAAAAAACAGCTGCCGGGCTTTCAGGCCCGGCAGCTGAGCTGGTCGGTTTCAAACGTTGAATCGAAAGAGCAGTACATCCCCATCCGCAACGATGTACTCCTTTCCCTCAGACCGCACCGCGCCCTTTTCCCGCGCGCCTTTCCATCCCGCGTGCGCCACGAAGTCCTCATATCCCGCCGTCTCGGCCCGAATGAATCCGCGCTCGAAGTCCGTGTGAATAACCGCCGCCGCCCTGGGCGCGCTGTCGCCGCGGTGAATCGTCCACGCCCGAACTTCCTGCTCGCCAGCCGTAAAATAGGTCTGTAATCCAAGCAAGTGGTACCCCGCGTGGATGAGCCGATCAAGCCCCGCCGACTCAAGACCCAGTGACGACAGGAAATCCGCGCGATCGTCGGGAGCGAGCTCGGACAACTCGGCTTCGATCTTGGCGGAGAAGGGAACCACCTCCGCATGTTCACCGCTTGCCTTGATCGCTTCGCGAAGCGCGAGGAGATGCGGGCCCTCGTCGCCGTGAAGCTCGCTGTCGCTCACGTTCGCAGCGTACAGAACCGGCTTCGTCGTGAGCAGCGTCAACGGCGCCAGTGCAGCGAGCTCATCAGGAGTGAGTTTCGCTTCCCAGAGCCCGCGGCCTTCCTTCAGAAACTCAAACGCCCGCTCGAGTGCAGGTAGCTCGGCGACCGCATCCTTGTCTCCGGTTCTTGCCGTCCGCCGCGTCTTGTCGAGCCGCTTTTCGACCGCGCCAAGGTCTGCAAGCGCCAGCTCGAACTCGATCACCTCGCGGTCGCGCACCGGATCGATTTTCCCCATCACGTGAGTCACATCCTCATCTTCGAAGCAGCGCACCACATGCACGATCGCGTCGGTTTCGCGAATGTTCGCAAGAAACTTGTTGCCGAGGCCCTCGCCCTGGGCAGCGCCCTTGACCAGGCCGGCGATGTCCACGAACTGAACGACAGCGGGAACAGTGCGTTTAGGCTGCACGATTTCGGCAAGCTTCGTCAGGCGGGCGTCGGGCACCTCGACCATGCCGACGTTTGGCTCGACGGTGCAGAAGGGATAGTTGGCGGCTTCGGCCTTTGCCGCGGTCAGCGCATTGAACAGCGTGGACTTACCGACATTCGGCAGTCCGACGATTCCGAGCTTCAGCATTTTCTATGGATTGGCAAGGCCGTCGCCGCCCTTGTTATGTGAGTTCATCGCCCGTTCAGTGCCTTCGCGAAGCCATGTCTCGACCGTCGCGTTGAGCTTCGGCATCAGTCCGAGAATATCTTCGCGCTCGCCGCGCGCAAACGGCGCGAGCACGAAGTCGGCGAGATCGTTGTACACGTTCTTGCGCTCTTCACCCGGTCCGACGCCGATGCGGAGACGCGGATACTCCTGATTCCCGAGCGCCGTCTCGATGCTCCGCAACCCGTTGTGTCCGCCGGCACTTCCGCGCGCGCGAACGCGAAAACGTCCGACCGGTAGTGCGACGTCGTCGACAATGACGAGCAGATCCTTCGCCGGCGCCCAGAACGGACGGCGCAGATAGTTCTTCAAGACCGTGCCGCTCAGGTTCATGTACGTGAGCGGCTTGATCAGTCGCACTCGCCCGCCGCCGACGGTAGCAGTGGACACCATCGCTTCGCCGTTACGCTTCCAGCCGTCGAAATGCCAAACGTCGGCGAGGTGGTCGAGTACCCACCAGCCGACGTTGTGCCGTGTTGCCTCGTACTGCCGCCCGGGGTTCCCGAGCCCGAGAATAACCTTCACAGGCTACTCCCGGCTTACTTGGCGGGGCCTTCTTCCTCGTCCGTCTTCTTGGCGCGGATGACTTCCGGCTCGGCCCCGGTTGCGCCGTCTTCAGGCGCAGCGACGGTTTCGATAGCGGCGCGCGGAGCGGAGACAACCGCAACCGATGCGTCCTCATCGCCGACGATCTCGACACCTGCGGGCAATGTCATGTCGCTCACGTGGAGCGAGCTGCCGATGATCATCTTCGTCACGTCGAGTTCGAGGTGGTTCGGAATGTCGGATGGATCGACCTCGACCTCGAGTTCGCGCATCGTCTGATCGAGAATGCCGCCGTCCATGCGCACGCCGTCGGGCACGCCCATGAGGATGATCGGAACGCGGACGATGATTTTCTCGCCGGCCACGAGCTCCTGAAAATCAACGTGAAGAATCTGGCGCTTGAATGGATGGCGCTGGATCTCCCGGATGATCGTCCGGGCGCTTTTGCCCTCGACGGTCAAGTCAATCACCGTGTTCTCGGCCGAGATATGCGAGAGGAGCTTTTCGAGCTCGCGGGTCTCGATCGACAATGACTGCGGATCGCGTCCGTGGCCGTAGATGACTGCCGGAATGCGGCCCGCGCCGCGGAGTGAGCGAGCTACGCCCTTACCCGAATTCTCGCGCACGCTGGCTGAAAGAGTTGCTGACGCCATTTCTGAATCTCCTGACTATTGCTCGAAAAGCGAGCTGACAGACTGCTCGCTGTGAATGTACCTGATTGCCTTCGACAACAATTCTCCGACGGACAGCACGTTCAGCTGAGGAAACCGCTTTTCCTCGGGAATCCAGACGGTGTCGGTGACCGTCACTTCAGTTATCGGCGCCTCGCTGAGCCGCTTGACGGCAGGGCCGGAAAGCAGCGCGTGCGTCGCGCAAACGTACACATCCTTCGCGCCAAGATCCTTCAGCGCCCGCGAGGCCTCGGTAACCGTCCCCGCAGTATCGATCATGTCGTCGGTGAGAAGACAGTCCTTGCCCTCGACCTCACCGACCACGTTCACCACTTCGCTTTGATTTGGCTTTGGGCGCCGCTTGTCGATGATGGCGAGTGAGCCATTCAGCCGCTTCGCGAACCCCCGCGCCATCTTCGCCGAGCCCACGTCGGGCGCGACGACTACAAGGTCGTGCAACTGCTTCTTTCTGTAGTGCGACACAAACACCGGGGCCGCGTAGAGATGGTCGACCGGCACGTCGAAGAATCCCTGCAACTGATGCTGGTGAAAATCGAGACCCAGCACCCGGTTTGCCCCGGCTGCCACGATCATGTTTGCGACAAGCTTGGCGCCGATGGCCACGCGGGGCTGGTCCTTTCGGTCCTGCCTCGAGTAGCCGTAGTACGGCATGACGCATGTGATTCGAGCGGCCGACGCCCGTTTTGCCGCATCGATCAGGAGCAGAAGCTCCATCAGGTTCTCGGCGGGCGGGTTTGTCGGCTGCAGGATGAAAACGTCATTGCCGCGGACGTTTTCGTCTATCCGGACGAAGATTTCGCCGTCTGCAAACCGGCTGATCGTCGCTTTGGCCGTCTCGACGCCGAGGCCATCGGCTATTTCCTTCGAGAGTGCCGGGTTGCCGGAGCCCACGAGGAGTTTGAAGCCGTGACTCGGTACGGAAAGTCCGTCCATTGCCGCGATAGCCTCGAAAGTTAAGTGGCCGCTGGTATTAGTTCAATCGCCCGCCCCCCGCCCAGCGGAGAACAGGCAATCTAACCGGAACAATTGCCCCCGGTGGATTCGAACCACCATTCTCGGATCCAAAGACCGATGTCCTGCCATTGGACGAGGGGGCAGACACAGGGAAAGCTAGCCGACCCTTACAGGCTGAACAACGTCGATGGAGGTCCTGGTCGTGGTGACATGGCCACGATGCTCTTCCGGAACCTTCGAATAATCGGGCGGCGAGTCGAGGACGCCGAATATCGTCGAGCCCGAGCCGGACATTTGTACGAGGATCGCCCGCGAGTTCCGCAGGCGTTCGATATACCCGGCCATTTCGGGATGGCGCGCGACCACTGGTGCCTCGAAATCGTTCCGGGCAAACCGCGCGATCGATGCCCAGGTTGCAAGCGAGAGCGCATCAATGAGCGAGGGCTCGGGAGATGACGCAGGCCTCGTCCGCCCTTCATCCATCATCGTGTTGCTTTCACTTTGACGCGCGCGATCCTCATCGAGCCACCGGTACGCCTCGACGGTTGATATGCCGAAGGGCGGCGACATGAGAATAATGTCGTAACGCGGAAGCGGTGCCATCGACAACATTCGTTCGCCCCGTCCCCATGCCAGCGCCATAACCGCATCGGACGCGAGAAACGGCACATCGGATCCGAGCGACGACGCGAGCATGAGCAATCCGTGCCTGCCGATGGGATGGGGCGAAACCGAGTTCAGCGCGCGCAGCACGGCGGCCGCATCCGCACTTCCCCCACCCAGGCCTGCACCAACGGGAATTCGCTTTTTCAGCTCGATCTTGAACCCGCGCGGCCAGTCTCGATGTCTCGCGTACGCATCCGCTGCCCTGTAAGCGAGATTCGATTCCGCATGCCCGGTGTCGGCCCCCTCAACATCGATCGACCTTTCGCCGCCGGTAATGGTGATGGTCAACTCATCCGCGAGATCGATGCGATGAAAAATCGTCTCCAGAGAATGAAAGCCGGACTCCTCTCGTGCCAGCACCCGCAAATGCAGATTGAGTTTGGCTTGCGCGTCGACACGAACAACCGTACCGGTCACGCAGTTTCCTCACGTGCCTTGTTGATCTCCTTGAGGTGTATTCCAAGCCGCGTGAAGTACCACAGCCCGATGAGCGTTATGGGAATGAAGCTCAGGATGTGAAATCCGATCGCCCAACTCGTCGCTCGATCTGCGCCTATTCCATAGACGCCGAGGCCAACCGTTGCGAGTTTTTCGAAAAATCCGAAGAATCCCGGTGCTGACGGAAGCGCAACACCTACGGCGATGAGTGTCTGAAGGAAAAGGGCGGCCGAGAATGGAAGTGCGATCCCGACTGCCTTGAAGCCGAGCCAGAAGGCGAACGCATTCAACAGCCAGTGCGCTACGGTCCAGGCAAGTACGGCGCTGAAATGGCCCGGGCTTCGCAGCACGCTCAAGCCTTTGCTGAACCCGATCAACACTATCCTGCCGCGTTCTTCTATCGTGGGCGACACCCGGCGCGCGAACAGCTCGAACAACTGGACAATCTTCCCGGGGAAAAACGCAAGTGCGTAGAGCGCGGCAAGAAGCACAGTCACAAATACGATCGAGCCCTGCGCGAGATTGGCCATTGTCTGGCCCGCGATGCGCGCTTCTCTCGGGAACGCTGGATCGACGAACGCGACGACGGCGAGAAGCAACAGCACCAGCATGTCGAACAGGCGATCGACTGCGAGCGATGCAATGGATGTCGCGAATGGGACGTTCGTCTGCTTCGTCAGGGCGTATGCTCGCGCGATCTCGCCGGCGCGCGCGGGCAACACGTTGTTTGCCATCATGCCGATCGCCGTCGAGCGCCACAGCGCACCGAGCGGCTGGCCGGGAGCAACGGGCTCGAGAATGACGCGCCATCTGATGGCGCGAAGCGGAAAGATCAGGGTGGCACAAACAGTGGATGCGAGAAATAACGGCACGCTCGCATGAGAGAGCTCACGCCACACGACCGCAAGCGACACATCCCGGAGGGTCCACCAGAGAAGCACCGCACTCAATGCGATGCCGATGGTGCCGCGCCAGCTCGGCTTCAATCGCTATTCCGCTGCTGCGAGTGCCACGAGATCGAGGAGTTCCTCGACCTGCTCTGGTCCCGGGGGCCTGTTCGCACCGAGAATCGCGTTTCGGATCTCGAGCGCGCGGTCGAGCGCTGCGCGTCCGCGATACAGCAGCGTGGCGATTGCAACCGGAGCTGGAGGCGGGATCGGCGTCTTCCTGCGAGTCTCGCCCGAAACGGCGCCAAGCTGCGCGATACTCGTGTTGAGGAGCGCGCGCAGCTCCTGCCCCTTTGCAGGCGTGATGCGCGGATCAACACCCCGTCTCGACGGAAAACCGGCGCGCACTACGTGCGGACCGGCATCGTCGAAGAAAAGTGCAGAAATCGGAATCGTGTCGTCGGAGGGACTCATCGTATTCAAATCTCTGCTCGCGCCCGCGCTGCGTCCATTGCCAGTCTCACTTCGCGCACGGCTTCGACCAGTCCAATGAATACCGCCCTGCTCACAATCGAGTGACCAATGTTGAGCTCTTCGATCTCTCGAATCGCGGCAACTGCCCCGACGTTCTGGACAGTGAGGCCATGGCCGGCGTGAACCGCAAGTCCCGCCTCGACCCCGGCCCTGGCCGCTGCCTCGAGAGAGCGAAGGGTTGCCGCATCGCCACCCTGATGCGCGTATTCTCCCGTATGGAGTTCGATCGCGTCGGCCCCGATTTCCCCAGAGACTTCGACCGCGCGAATAGTGGGATCGATGAAGAGACTCACTCGAATTCCGGCCGCCTGCAATCGCCGCGTCGCCGCGGTAACTCGCTCTCTCTCGCGTTCAACGTCCAGCCCTCCCTCGGTGGTGATCTCGGTTCTCTTCTCCGGCACCAGCGTGACCTGAGGCGGCTTGAGTCGAAGCGCGATGCCAATCATCTCGTCGGTGCACGCCGACTCGAGATTGAAGTAAGTCTTCACCGAAGTTGCGAGCGACTCCACATCAGCGTCCTGTATGTGCCTTCTGTCCTCGCGCAAATGCGCGGTGATTCCGTCGGCGCCGGCCAGCTCGCACATGGCGGCTGCCTCCACCGGACTTGGCTCAATTTCGCCTCGTGCCTGCCTCAGGGTCGCGACGTGATCTATGTTCACATAGAGCCGCAAATGTCTTGCTGGCATTTATTCCGCCCGTTAGGTTCGCACCAACTTCAGTGGAGTACAGTGTGAAGAAAACTCTGCTCGCGCTTTTCCTGCTCACGGCGTGCTCGCGCGCCGCGACGACTACTACGACTTCGACTGGCCCAGTTTCTTCCTCGACACCGGGGACGTCGGTACCGCCCCGCGCCGTCAATCTGGCCAGCGGCGCATCGTCACCGGTGGCGGCGGTAGAACAGTTCCTCCTCGCCGTTCACGCGCAGGACATACAGGCCATGTCCGTTCTCTTTGGCACCAACCGCGGCCCGGCGCGCGACAACATGAACAGCGACGAGCTCGAGAAGCGCCTCATCATTCTTCAGTGCTACTTCAATCACGACAAATTTCGCATCCTTGGCGAGTCGCCGGGAGAAGCGGGACATCGGGTTGTCGCGACTGAGCTCACTCGTGGCAGCGTGGTGCGGAACCCCCGCTTCTATGCGATTCGCGGTCCGTCTAACCGCTTTTACGTCGATAACATGGAGATTGCGGCGGTGCGCGATTTCTGCCGGAGCGGCAACCGCTAACAAGCCCGGCGTTTCAGTGCTCGGAGAGCTCGACGAGAATCCCACCCGTCGAGCCCGGATGGATAAACGCGATTCGCTTTCCTTCAGCCCCAATCCTCGGCGTCTCGTCGATGAGTTTGACGCCCGCCGCACGGCAACGCTCCAGAGTACCGTCGAGGTCTTCCACCGCAAAGCATACGTGATGGATTCCCGGGCCCCGGCGCGCGATGAACCGGCCGATCGGATTCTCACCGTTCTCCGGCTCCAGCAGCTCGACAAGAGACTCTCCGGCCTCGAACGCGACGATCCGCGCGCCGTCGGAGTTCGCCACTTCCGACTCCGACATCTCGAGCACATCCCGATAAAAAGGGAGCTGCGCGTCAATCGACGAGAGAGCGATGCCAACGTGGGCGATTCGAGTCCCCTTTGGGTTTCTATTTTGCATTAGATTTCGAGTCGGAAGGAGTCAAAACTTAATCCAGCGAGTCGGCCGGGGTATCCTGGCCGAGAGGGCGATTTGATGTCCAATGCAGTCGAAGTTACAGACAGCGATTTTGAGGCCGAGATCGAGAATCATGTTGGCCTGGCGGTCGTCGATTTCTGGGCAACATGGTGCGGCCCGTGCCGCATGATTGCGCCGGTGCTCGACCAGCTTGCCATAGAGTATGCGGGCAAGGCGAAAGTCGCAAAGCTGGACGTCGATACCAATATTCGCACGCCGGCCCGCTTCCAGGTCCGGTCTATTCCAGCCATTCTGTTCTTCAAGGACGGCAAGCTCGTGGACCAGGTGATCGGCGCAGTTCCAAAGTCGCAGTTGGAGACAAAGTTCAAGCAGCACGCCGCCTGACATTCCTGCCTCACCGCTGACATGGCAGAGCCCAAAGCGGCAGGGGCTCTTTACATCGTCAGCACTCCCATCGGCAACATGGGAGACATGTCCTTTCGCGCGGTCGAGGTGCTTTCTTCGGCCGCGCTTGTCGTAGCTGAGGACACGCGCCACTCGCGCCGGCTCCTCGACCACTACGAGATAACTACGCGCTGCTCGGCCTATCACGAGCACAACGAGGCGAGAGAAACTCCGCGGCTGGTGAAGCGGCTTCAGGATGGCGACTCGATTGCCGTGATTACCGATGCCGGCACGCCGCTGCTCTCCGATCCCGGCGGTCGCCTCGTAACAGCTGCTATTGAGGCGGGCATTACAGTGATTCCCATTCCCGGTGCGTCGGCGCTTCTCGCCGCGCTCGTCGGCTCTGGCCTCGCAGGCGAAACGTTTACGTTTTTCGGATTTCTTCCACGCAAGGGCAGGGATCGCCACCGTGCTCTCACCGAGATCATGCGTCTGCTCCACACGTCGATCCTTTACGAATCGCCCGTCCGTGTGGGTGCCACGCTTAGGGAACTTGCGGACGCGGGAGCGGGAAACCGCAGTGCTGTTGTCGCGCGCGAGCTCACCAAGAAATTCGAGGAGTTTGCGCGAGGGTCTGTGGCGGAGCTTGCGGCGCGTTTCGTGGACACGCCCGCTCGAGGTGAAGTCGTCATCCTGATTGGGCCCGCTGAGCCGACGGCCGTAAGCGAAGAATCACTGCGAGAGGCGGCGAAGGTGATGCGCGGCGACGGACTGACAGCGCGGGATTGCGTCGAGCGTCTGATCAGCGAGCATGGCGCGCCGCGCAACCTCGCGTACCGGCTGGCGCACGAGGGGTGATAGCGTTTCCCGGTCTCGTCGCCGAGCCTCGGGGGTTGGACCCCGATTCGATCGCGGCTGATCTCGGACCAGACGGCGCCGTTGCGGCGACAATGACGCAGTACGAGGACCGTCCTGCGCAGCGCGACATGGCGCGCACCATCGCCTCGCTCTACAACGACGATGGCGTTGGCTTGATCGAGGCCGGTACCGGTGTGGGAAAATCCCTCGGTTACCTGATGCCCGCTCTGAGATGGGCCGCACGCTTCAACGAAAGAACGGTTGTGTCCACCAACACGATCAATCTTCAGGAACAGCTCGTTCGCAAGGATCTGCCATTTCTTGCGCTAGCGCTTGCAGGCGAGCAACCAGTGCGATTCGCACTCTTGAAAGGGTGGCGCAACTACCTGTGCCTGTTGCGTCTCGAGCAGGCGAAGCTCATCGGGCCGACCCTGCTTGATGATTCAACGGCGGGAATCGCCGCAATCACCAAGTGGGCTGAATCAACGGAAGGAGGCTCGCTCGGCGACATGCCGTTTACGCCTGCGCCCGAGGCGTGGGATGAAGTTGCGGCTGAACCGGATCTTTGCGTACGGAATGCCTGCCCGCATTTCGATCGGTGTTTTCTGTTCAAGGCACGACGAGAAGCGGCGCAGGCGCAGGTTGTAGTGGTCAATCATCATCTGCTGATGTCGGACGTTGCCGTCAGGCGCGCGGCAGGCAATTGGCAGGACGCCGCCGTCATTCCTGCGTACAACCGGCTTGTAATCGATGAGGGTCATCACCTGGAGGATGCGGCGGCGGCACATCTTGGAGAGACGGCGACGAAGCGGGGAATGCAGCGTCTCTTATCCCGGCTTTCGCGCTCCGGTTCAGCGAAGCGGGCAGGGCGCGGACTCCTTGCCGCACTGGAGCAGCGGCTTCGCGCAAGAAGGAGCGACATGTTCAGTGTCGCGAGCCTCGACCTGTTGGAGAAGAAGATTTTGCCTGCGGTTGATGCCGTGCGGGAAAAGGGGGGAGTTGTGTTCGACCTTCTGGAGGTGTTCCTGCGCGAAGGCGGGCAACCAGTGATTCGTCTCACCGACGATTTCGCGACGCATCAAATCTGGCGCTCCGGCCTTGGCGCGGCGCTCTCTGATTTCATCTCGCAGTCGGCAGTGCTTACCGACAGTATTTCGATGATCAGGCAGCGTCTTGAGGCGGAGACGGAGCGTGACGAGGCGACGGTCGCCCTGGTGAGCGAGTTGCGCGGCGCTGGCCTCCGCCTCGAGGCGCTCGCTGGCGCTGTGCATGGGACGCTCGAGCCGGGCCGGGATGCGCACGACCGAATCCGGTGGGTAGAGTCGCGAGGGCGTGAAGGCAATATTGGCGTGACCTGGGTGCCACTGGATCTCGCGCCGATACTGCGGGACCATCTCTTTACCAAAGTGAAGACGGCGGTACTGACGAGCGCGACGCTGTCGATGGATTCCCGTTTCGATTTCCTGTCCGCGCGTCTGGGACTCGATCAACTCCCAATTTCGCCTCTGACGGAGTCGTTTCCGTCGCCCTTCGACTTCAAGAGACAGGCGATTCTGGCGATCCCCACCGATACGCCAGCTCCGAACGCAGATGCGGCGGGGCATTTTCGCGCGGTCATCGGAATGGTAAGGGATTTTACTTCTGCATCGGACGGCGGAATCTTCGTGCTGTTCACCAGCCATCGCGATGTGCGGCAAGCTGCGGCCGAGCTTCGCGCCAGCGGCATGGCGGCGGAGCGCCCGCTTCTTGTGCACGGCGAAGCATCGCGTGACTCGCTCCTCGCTCAGTTTCGCGAATCGGGGCGCGCCGTTCTACTCGGCACGTCGTCATACTGGGAAGGAGTCGATGTTGCAGGACACGCGCTCCGCGGGTTGCTGATCGCGAAGCTTCCGTTTCGTGTGCCCACCGAGCCAGTTACGGCGGCGCATTGCGAAGCGATTGCGGAACGCGGGGGAGATCCGTTCAGCGAGTACATGGTCCCCCACGCGGCCTTGCGATTGAAGCAGGGTTTTGGACGGTTGATACGATCGGGAACCGATCGCGGGGCGATCGTGATCGCCGATCCACGCGTCGTCACCAAGGCATATGGAGCCACGCTACTCAAGGCGCTCCCGCCCGCGCGCCGAATTCTTGTAAATTGGAATGAGACAGCCAGGCAACTGCGCGAGTTCTATGAAAGTGGAGAACTCAGAGGGGCACAGGCGGCTGAGTAGAGCGGGATGACGACGCAACGGCCACGTAATTTGCGGTGACTAAACAGAACATGAGGGCTCAACGATGGCAGACATGAGATTCGATGATCCCCTGGCGGGAGGCGCGGCGGCCGTCGATGCAGTGCCGGCGCGACTTGCGCGACCGGGGAAGATAGTTTGCATCGGCCGCAATTACCGGGAGCACGCGAAGGAGCTGGGCAACGATGTTCCCGTGGAGCCACTTTTCTTCCTCAAGCCCCCGTCGAGCGTCATCAGCGAAGGCGACCCGATCTTTCTGCCTCCGCAGTCGGAGCGCGTTGAGTTCGAAGGTGAGATTGGAGTCGTTATCGGTGCGACGTTGACGCGAGCGACTGAAGCCGACGCCGCGCGCGCGATCCGCGGAATCGTGGCGGTCAATGACGTCACTGCGCGCGACCTTCAGAAGAGGGACAGTCAGTGGACGCGTGCGAAGGGATTCGACACGTTCTGCCCGATCGGACCCATCGCGACGAAGTATCGCGACCTCGAATCGCTGACCGTGGTCACTCGCGTGAACGGTGCCGAACGTCAGCGCGCATCGGCCGGTGAAATGGTGTTTTCGATTCCGATGGTTCTGTCGTATGTGTCGCATGTAATGACGCTCGAGCCGGGAGATGTAGTCGCGACAGGCACTCCCGCCGGAGTCGGTCCCTTGAACGATGGGGATGTCGTAGAGGTCGAGATCGAGGGGTTGGGCAAAATCAGCAATCCCGTGAGGATCGCGCCGTAGTGCCGAGCGCCGCCGATAGACTGCTCGCGCTGCCCGAGTATCCACTCGGCAAATTGCCTGAGAAGAAGCGACAACTCATGGCGCGCGGCGTGGACGTGATCGACCTTGGCGCAGGCGATGCCGACCTTGCTCCGCCCAGGGTCGCGGTAGACCGGTTGGCCACTGCCGCCGCGGATCCGGCGATGAGCCGATACGGCTTCGGCCTTGGCCTGATCGAATACCGCGAAGCGATCGCGCGGTTCATGCAGCGCCGCTTCGGTCAGAGTTTCAATCCATTCAGGGAGATAGTTCCCCTCATTGGATCGAAGGAGGGAATCTCGCACGTCGCTCTCGCGTACGCGGAGGATGGTGATGTGACAGTGATCCCCGAGCCGGGGTATCTCGCGTACGTCGGTGGAACGCTACTCGCGCATGGTGAACCATACCGGTATGCGTTACGCCCCGAGAATGGATTTCTCGTGGATCTCGATACGATTCCAGACGACGTTCTGAGCCGAACCAGGATTCTGTATCTGAACTATCCAAACAATCCAACGGCAGCCGTGGCGCCGATGGAGTATCTCGAGTCGGTCGTAAGCCGGTGCAGGGAACTCGACATTCTGCTGGTGTATGACAATGCCTACTCGGAGCTGGCCTTCGACGGCTACTCGCCGCCCAGTATTTTCGAGGTTGAAGGCGCGCGCGACGTGGCGATCGAGTTCCACTCGATGTCCAAGACTTACAACATGACCGGCTGGCGCTCGGGATGGGCGGTCGGCGCGCATGAGTTGATCGCGCCGCTGGCGAAGGTGAAGCTGTTCGTGGACACTGGAGCGTTCATGGCAGTCCAGGCCGCCTCCGCAGCGGCGCTCGACGCGCATGACGATTTCGTTCCGGGAAACATTGCTGTGTTCAAGGAGCGTCGTGACGCGGCGGTCGAGGCGTTTCGCAAGCACGGATTCGAGTGTGTGGCGCCGAAAGGAACGATGTACCTCTGGATACCGTTGCCGGATCACATAAAGAGTGCGGAATTTGCCGAAATGCTGATGGAGGAAGAGGGAGTGATCGTGTTGCCCGGTTCATCGTTCGGTGAAGGTGGCGAGGGATTCTTCAGAGTTTCCTTCGTGGTGTCGCCGGAGCGTCTGCGTGAAGCGGCCCTTCGCGCGGGCCGCGTTCTCGCGCGGCTTGGCGCAGGGGTTCAGGTGATTTCGGTGTATCCACTGACATGAACACGCTTCGCGGGTCGAAGTCGTTTGATGCGGAAATTCAGCGCGCGCGTGCGTCGCGTCCGCTCGCCATCTCGGTCGCCGTCCACCTCGTGCTTGTGTTTGCGCTCGTCCGGTTTCTGATTTCTCCTTCGTCGTTCACGATGATTTTCGGCCCCGCGCGATCGCCCGAGGTTCCCGCTGAGCGAATCGGATTTCTTCGTCTTCCGATCACTACCGGCCCAGCGGTCGAAGGGCGAAGCGGGGGAGACGACCGCCCCGAATCGAAGAACCGTCCAGCGAAGCTGGTTGCACCGGCATCCGTGCCAACGACGATTCCA
The DNA here is from genome assembly GCA_046593165.1 of Gemmatimonadaceae bacterium. GTDB lineage: Bacteria > Gemmatimonadota > Gemmatimonadetes > Gemmatimonadales > Gemmatimonadaceae > UBA4720. The sequence continues at coordinate 8,380 of JBKJRW010000202.1, read as the reverse complement.
GATGCGCCGCAGCCGACTCCGACCGCCGCCGAGCCCGAGGGTGGCAGTGGTCCCCTTGTGGGATCGGGTGGTCCGACGCGGGGAATACGGCCCGTCTACACCGATCCGCGCATCTGGGCCGCACCGGGCGACATCGTCGCTGCTCCCAAGAGTGCGAAGGAGCGACTCGACAGCGCGATCGTCTCGATCATCCAGCCGTTCAACGACTCGATTGGCGCGACGGTTGGACAGCGCAAGCCTGGCGATTGGACGTTCGAGAAAGACGGTCGCAAGTACGGGATAGACCAGCAGTACATCCGCCTTGGGAAGATTTCAATACCGACCGCGATTCTCGCGCTCCTGCCGATCAACCAGACCGGCAACCCGACGATGAATGATCGCAACCGGGTGCAGAATCAACTTCGCGCGGACATTTTCTGGCAGGCGCAGCGCGGCATGAACGAAGCCGATTTCAAGAAGGCCGTGAAGAGCATCCGCGAGCGTAAGGAGCGCGAGCGCGCTGCACTTGAAAAAACGCGGCAGGCTGATCAGCCTGCCGCGCAGTCCCCGCCAGTTCGAAACTAGCCGAACCTAGCTTTTCGAGATCTCCGCCGTCATCGCTTCCATCGTGACAAACGGCCGGAAGACTCCGCAAACAACTCCCAGTATACCGAAATCATCCGACGGCTTCACCGTGATCTCACGCTCGGCCGGATTCGCTGGAGTGAGGACGATCGTTCCGTTCTGGTGTGTTAGCGTCTTGACAGTTGCTTCGTCACCGAGCCTCGCAGCGATGATGTCGTTCTCCTTCGCCTTCGCTGCGGGGTTCACCATCACAAAGTCTCCGTCGCCGATCGCGCGGCCGATCATGCTATCGCCTTTGACCTTTAGGAAATAGACCTCCTCGGCAGGTATGAACCGGCGGTCCATCGTTATGTAGCCCTGACGGTTTTCCGGCAGCAGCGAGGGCTCGCCCGCGTGGATCTTGCCATAGTACGGAACCGGCTTGGTCTTCGATCCGCCGGTGAACCCGAGCAGACGAACGCCACGTGACCGGGCGGGATCTCGCTCGATGTAGCCTTTGCGAGCCAGCGACTGGAGAAGATCAGAAACGGTCTTGGTAGACTTGATCTGGAATTTCTTTCCAATGTCCCGGATGCTTGGCTGATACGTATTCTCAGCCGTAAAATCGAGAAGATAGTTATACACCGAGCCTTCGATCGGCGTTAAAGCATCAGGCATTGGAGCTCCTAAAGAATGAAGACGGCAACCCGCAGAGTGGGTTTGTGCCCTTTCGTTCACAAACAATCTGTTGCTCGCCCAGTTGAGCGTCAATAAAGCATTTATTACCCGACTCTGTCACGTCGCTAGTCGCAGCCGGTCCAGCGACTGTTCGATGCGGGTCAACGCCAGTTCGCGGCCCTGCATCATCAGGACTTCGAAGATGCCGGGGCTGACGCCGAGGCCGGTCAGCGCGACCCGCATTGGCTGGAATACTTTGCCGGCGGCAAGCCCGCGAGCCTCCGCCATTCCGCGCAGAGCTGTTTCGAGCCCCTCGAGCGACCACTCGGAGGTGCTCAACGCGTCGCGAGCTGCCTCGAGTATGAGGGAAGCAGCGGCGCGATCCTTCCAATTCTTTGCGACCGCCTCGGCATCGTATTCGATCGTCGGCAGAAAGTACGGTCCAGCCTGTCGGACGATGTCGTCGATTGTGCGCGCGCGTACTCGAAGCAGATCGAGCAGGCTCAGATACCAGTCACGGCGTGCTGCGACGCTTTGAGCGTCGATCAGTCCCGCCGCGATCATTGCGGGAGTGACGAGTGGCTCGAGCGCTTCGAGAGGAACGCGAGAGAGGTGCTGGCCGTTCATCCAGTCGAGCTTTACCGGGTCGAATATCGCGGCTTTTCTCTGAAGCCCGTCAGGGTTGAAGAGCGAGATCATCTCGTCGAGCATCATCACCTCGCGGTCCCCGCCAGGCGACCAGCCGAGGAGCGCGAGGAAGTTAAGCATCGCGCCCGGCAGCAACCCCATGTGCTGGTAGTCGCCGACTGCAGTCGCGCCATGCCGCTTGCTCAGTTTCTTCCCGTCGGTGCCGTGGATCATCGGCAGGTGCGCGAACACCGGCAGCTCAGCGCCAAGCGCACGGTAAAGGAGAATCTGCTTGGGGGTGTTGGAGATGTGGTCGTCGCCACGCATCACCAGGGTGATATCCATCGCGATGTCGTCCGATACTACGGCCAGGTTGTAGATCGGTGTGCCGTTGGAGCGCAGGATGACGAAGTCTTCGAGGTCCTTGTTGGGAAACGTGATCGTCTCGTGCACCAGGTCGTTCCACTCTGTCGTGCCTTCGGGAATTCTAAAGCGAATTACGAACGGTTCGCCGGCCGCGACGCGACGCTCGATTTCGTCTGAAGGAAGTCGGTCGCAGCGGCGGTCGTATTTGAACGCTTCCTTTCCCGCCTCGGCTTCCTTGCGGCGCACGTCGAGTTCTTCGGGCGTGCAGAAGCAGCGGTATGCGGCACCGTTCTCGAACATCGTGTAGGCGTCCCGACGGTGTCGTTCGAGGTTTGCACCCTGGTAGACGACGTCTTCGCTCCAATCGAGTCCGAGCCAGCGCAATCCCTCGAAGATGGCGCGGGTGCTTTCGTCGGTGCTGCGCGCCTTGTCGGTGTCTTCAATGCGGAGGAGCATGTCGCCATCGTAGTGCCGCGCGTAGAGCCAGTTGAAGAGGGCTGTGCGGGCGCCCCCGACGTGCAGGTAGCCGGTGGGTGACGGTGCGAAACGGAGGCGTGGGCGCCGGGGTTTGTCGGTCATGGATTGAATATGGTTCGGCGCCAAGAAAAAAAACGGGTCCGCCGACGTCAGCGGACCCGCGTAAACGGAGAGAGAGGGATTCGAACCCTCGATACGCGTTTCCACGTATGCCGGTTTAGCAAACCGGTGCCTTCAGCCTCTCGGCCATCCCTCCCGGAAGTCTCGCAAGCTATTGATACGCGAGAGGTTGTTCAACCCCGCGCAGCCGCACTTGAGCCCTGTGGATCTATCGAGAGTCGATGCGCAGGCCAACATTCGCCACTCTGCCCTCGAGCGGCCCCCACACATCGGTAGTCCATCTCCCGCCGACACCTCTGCTCGGAAGAACGAGCCGATCATGCTTTGTCTGCCTGAAATCGAGCAGGTTTTCTGCATTGACGAAAACCCGCACTGAGCCGAACCGTCGCTCGGCCATGGCTCCAATGTGCACGTATGGTTTGCTGGTGATACGGTAAGGATTGTCGTCGAGTGCCTGGCGCCCAGTGTAGTAGCCCTCCACTCCGATTCGCGCGCGATCCTCCTGCTCCCATGCGCCGACGATCCCTGCCTGTTGCCGTGGTGTCAGCGGCACTTCGCGGCGGCGCCCCGTGTCCGGTGTCTCCTCAGTCGAGTGAACGTAGGTATAGGTCGCGGTTACATGAAATGGTTCAGGATTCCATCGAGCGAGCAGCTCGCCTCCCGAAGTCCGCGTATCACCGCCAACGTTCGCAAGCGCTATCTGGCTCTCATCGATTCCAACTGTTCGCACGCCCACCGGATTGGCGATTCTCGATCCGAACAGTGTTGCGTTTACCTCTATCGGACCAAGCGCGCCACCAAGGTCGAGCGAACCCCCGGTTGCACGCTCGACACTGAGATTCACAAGCGGGCGCAATGATCGAAGTCCCGTTACCTCGGTCTCCTCGGTAAATGGTGTCGGCGCGAAATAGCCGCCACCGCCCGAAGCGCGAAGCGTCCACGTCTGCCCGAGCCGAACCAGTGCAGACAGTCTGGGTGCGAACTGCGTGCCGTAGTCGCTATGTCGATCGGCTCGTGCACTCAACGTGAGGGAGGCCCAACTCCCGAGATCAACGGTGGATTGACCAAACACACCTGGCGTCGTGAACGCGAAATCGAATCCGGGTACGTCGTCATTCGTATAGCGTTCCTGCTGTAGCGCGGTTCCCAGCACCCAGACAGTCGAGCCCCTGGTATGTGTTGCCGCGACCTCGCCAAACCAGGTCAGGTGCTGGTCATTCTCTCGGGATGGTCCAAATGCATGTCTGTGCTGCTGCGATGAAGCCGAACCGCGAACCGAGAGAATTGTCTTGCCGGACAACCACCGGCCGACGCCGCCCGCATCAAAGCGACGTGTACGCAGCCGCTCCGGATAGAATGATCCGTCGGGCGTGGTGGCTCCGTCGTCGGTGCCGCCGTTGCGCTGCTCGATCGTAGTTCCAACTGTGAACATCGCGGAATGCCCCGCAGGATGGCTCCAGAACGCGCGCGGTCTGACCACGACCCGGTTGTAACTCGGAAGGTCAATCCACCCGTCATCGTCGCGGTCCACCGCCGTTTGACGGTGGCCGCCAACGAGAGTGGTGTATCCCCAATGGGTCCCAACCGGAGCCGACGCAAATCCAACGATGTCGGTTCCGCCGAGACTCGTTTGATTGGCCAGAAAGTCCACATGCGACTCATCGGCCGGTTTCCTGGAGATGAGATTGATCACGCCGCCCAGCGCGCTTCCGCCGTACAATGCCGAGGCCACGCCCTTGATGATCTCTACTCCGCCGAGGTCCATGGGCGGCACCTGCAGCAGCCCGAGACCGCCGGTCTGCCCGCCATAGAGTGGCAGTCCATCGGAAAGCAATTGTGTGTACCGCCCCCGCAGCCCCTGCACTCGCACGCTGGCGCCGCCGAGCGAGGGTGAGGTCGTTTGTACTCTAAGGCCGGATGACTCGTTCAGCATCATCGTGATGTCCCCTGGAGTCATGCGGAGTTTCTCCTCCACTTCCTCGGCTTCAAGTACTTCGACTCTCAGGGGATCGTCTTCAATGCGCCGCTCGGAGCGACTCGCTGAAATGACCATCGATGCGATCTCGGCAGCTTCGAGCGTGATCGTGACGGTGGTATCGAGGCCTGCGGTGACGATCAATGCGACTGAATCTGGCCTCAGGCCAAGACGCACTGCAGTGATGACATGAGGTCCAGTCGAAAGTGTCAACGCGGCGTGGCCGGTCGAATCAGTACGAGTCTGGAGCGTGCCCGTGCGGAGGAGGATCATTCGCTGCGGGATCGAGTCGCGCAGCACCGCGACTTTTACGCGACCGCTATCACCCGCAGGCTTTTTATCTGTTTGAACGGTTTGTCCGCTCAAACGCACCGCACTGAGGGCAATCACCAGGATAAGTTTCACCGAGTCAGAAAATCTTCCGAATAGCATTCGTGGTTGAATCGTTTGATATGTGTCAGTAGCGGAGGACAGTGGGATCGACGTCCTGGCTCCAGCGCAAAATCCCTCCGCTCAGATTTCCAAGACGAGAGAACCCAGCGTCGGCCAGTTCCTCCGCGGCGTGGAGGCTTCGGACTCCCACCTTGCAATAGAGAACGACGTCACGTGTGGGATCGAGCGTCGCCGCCGCATCGCGAATCGTTCCGAGCGGGATCAGTCGCGCGCCCGGAATGCGCGCAATCTGCCATTCCCATTCCTCGCGAACGTCCACAAGCTGAAAATCCTCACTACGAGCCATACGGTCGGCCAGTTCGCGCGGCGTTATATCGTAAATCGCATCTCGCGGGTGCGCGTGGTCGGCAGTCACTACTCCACAAAACGCCTCATAGTCGATCAGTTCCTTGATCTCCCGAGTGCCGCAGGCGGGGCACTCGGGATCGCGTCTGACTTGAATAGTCCGGAACTGCATCGACAGCGCATCAATCAAAAGCAGACGCCCGACAAGAGAATCGCCCGCTCCGATGATAAGCTTTATCGCCTCTGTTGCTTGAATTGTCCCAACCAGACCGGGAAGCACACCGAGCACTCCGGCCTCGGCACAACTCGGAACCATGCCTGCGGGCGGTGGCTCTCGAAAGAGGCAGCGATAGCAGGGCCCATCCCGCGTCGCGAACACCGACGCCTGGCCCTCGAATCGAAGAACGCTTCCGAAAGCATTGGGCTTATTGAGGAGGACGCACGTGTCGTTGACGAGATAGCGGGTCGGGAAGTTGTCGGTGCCATCCACTATGACGTCGTAGTCGCGCGCAATCTCGAGAGCGTTGGCCGAAGTGAGCGCGGTATCGTACTGCACGACGTGGACGTGTGGATTGATGTCGCGGATTCGATCGGATGCCGAATCGAGTTTTGGGCGACCGATGTCTTTTGTGCCGTGAATTATCTGACGCTGAAGATTGGTGATGTCAACGACGTCAAAATCCACGAGGCCGAGCGTGCCGACGCCAGCGGCTGCAAGATAGAGAGCGGCAGGCGAACCAAGTCCGCCGGCGCCGACGAGCAGCACCTTCGATGCCTTGAGTTTGCGCTGGCCCGTTGTTCCGACCTGAGGAAGAACGAGGTGGCGGCCGTACCGGCGAAGTTCGTCGCCGGTCAGTTCGGGCAGGTCATCGGTGTCGGGCACGCCTGCAAGATAAGTAGTGGCTCCAGGAATGCCCTAGATTGGGACGTGAATTCCATAAACCGGGCGAGGTAATTTGGCGACGCCAGAAAGTTCAATCCTCTCGACGAGTGAGCGCGCTACGCTCGCGGCCCTCTGCAACGCCTTTCTGCCCACGCTCGAGGCGGGCGACGGAGACGCCGCCGCGCTCTTCGCAATCGACGGCACCACTCGTGGAGTACCGATGCGAGTCGAAGCAACGCTCAGAGTACTTGGCGAAAACGAACGCTCGCGCTTCAAGCTCTTCCTCAAGATGCTCGACCAGCCGATGTTCATCGCCTTTCAGGGTGGTGGCGTTTCACGTTTTGCGGCACTCTCGCAAGCGGACGCCGAGCGTGTGCTGTTATCACTTGCGATGAGTGTCGTCCCCGATCTGAGAGCCGGTTTTCAGGCGATTCGGCGGCTTGCCACCTTTCACTACTACAGCGCTTCAACCAATCCAGCGTCCGATCCGGTATGGGATGCCATTGGGTATGTGCCATCGACGAATCCGCCCGCTGCGCCATCGCCGCTTCGGCTGACCCGCGTCGAGAGCGATGTAACGCTCGATTGCGATGCCTGCGTAGTAGGGTCAGGCGCGGGAGGGAGTGTCGCGGCAGCTGTCCTGGCTGCCAGGGGTTTAAAGGTGATCGTGCTGGAATACGGCAGCGACTGGCAGAGCGAGGATTTCGATCAGAGGGAAGAGCCGGGGTCGCGCGAATTGTACCTCGGTCAGGGCACGACCTCGACGCGCGACCTGTCGCTTTCGCTCCTCGCCGGTTCGGCGCTCGGCGGTGGCACCGCGGTGAATTGGCAGACCTCGCTCCGAACGCCCGATGGTGTGCGCGCGGAATGGGCATCGACCTCCGGCTGCGCGCACTTCGCCGAAGACTCGTTCACAAAGTCGCTCGATTCTGTCTGCGAAAGACTGTCGGTAGGTGTGGCGGAGAGCGTAGCGAATGCCAACAACGCCGCACTTCGTGACGGATGCACGGCTCTTGGCTACGACTGGGCGCTCCTATCGCGTAACTCGCGCGGTTGCGACACGAGCCAATGCGGGAACTGTGTTTATGGCTGTCGGCACGGCGGAAAGCAGTCGGGTCCGGTGACATATCTTCGCGATGCTCAGACCTCGGGAGAAGCGCAGATCATCGCGCACTGCAAGGCCGACCGCGTCTTGATCGAAGGGGGACGGACGGCCGGTGTGGCCGCTACCGTTTCAACCCGGGATGGCCGGACGTTCAGCGTGACAGTGAGGGCGCGTACTGTAATCGCCGCGTGTGGATCGCTGCACACTCCAGCGCTTCTCATGCGGTCGGGAATTCGGCTTCCGCAACTCGGAAGGAATCTGCATCTCCATCCGACCACGGGCGTTGGCGCTCTTTTCGAGAGGCGAATCGCAGCGTGGGACGGACCGCCTCAAACCATAGTCTGCAACGAATTCGCTGGCCTTCGGGACGGATATGGATTTCGAATCGAGACTGCCCCGGCCCATCCCGGGCTCATCGCGCTTGCGACTCCATGGCTCGGCGCGCGCGCGCATCGTCAGGAAATGCAGACGAGCGCAAGGAAATCACTCCTGATTGTGCTGGTGCGCGATCGCTCAACCGGTGTGGTGACAGTCGATAACGCGGGCAGGCCGGTGATCGACTACGAGGCCGGAGATGGCGAGGGTGCGATGCTTCGCGAAGGGATGAGTCGTGCAGCGCGCATTCTTTTGGCGGCTGGCGCAACGGGAGTACAGACGCTTCATACGAGCCCATTATCCATGGGATATGATGCAAGTGCGGGAGAGAAATTCAACGACATTGAATCTCTCTCGGCCGCTATCGCACGATCACGGGTGTCCAGCAACCACCTTGCGCTATTCAGCGCGCATCAAATGGGCACGTGCCGGATGGGCATCGACGCCCGCAGCGCAGTGTGCGACAGCAGGGGCGAAGTATTTGGCGTACGCG
>JBKJRW010000107.1:0-5636 GCA_046593165.1 Gemmatimonadaceae bacterium | reverse complement strand
CGCCGGCCAGATAGGAAACGGTCAAACAGTTCACCACGGAGTCCAAACCGTTCACCACGGAGTCACGGAGGTACACGGAGGTACACGGAGGTACACGGAAACTGCGTAATCTTCTTTTTTCTTTTGTTAACGACGGGACAACTGTAGTTCCGTCGTGTCAAAAGCACCGCTCCGTGTTCCTCCGTGTGACTCCGTGACTCCGTGGTGACCGGTTTGGACTGCGTGGTGACCGGTTTGGACTCCGTGGTGAATGGTTTTCAGAACCTCCACGCCCTCAAGTTCCGCAACGCTGTATCGAGCGCGTCGCGCTGCTCCTTATGCTCGGCGCGCGCGAGGAGCTGCTCGTACGTCGCTATCGCCAGGTCGAGCGCGTCATAATCCTTCTCCGCACCAGCCAGCGCCGCAGCATTATCCGCGACATTCGCACGCGCAAGATCGTCCGATGGGAAGCGCGCCGACACCTGCTGCCAACGGGTAACGCGTTGGCGGGGGTCGGATTCGGAAAGCGCCCACAGATGCCATCCTGCGCGATTGTCCGGATCGGCCGCGATAGCCCGCGACGCAAGCTCTCCAACGACTTCAGGTCCGCGGCCCGTGAGCCAGTACGCGTTTGCGAGCGCAATGAGACTCCGTGCATCGTCGGGACTGTCCGCAACAGCCCTCTCAAGCCCCGGAATCGGGTCGGCATCATCGTCCAAGTTCAGTCTCTGTTCGTGTCGATCATGATTTTCGAGTTGCGAAAGATATCCCTGTTGCGTCATTCATCTGGACAATCCGCAACCCTCGGACTACCATTCAACAAGTCGCTGGACAAGCCCGACCGTCGGGTGTAGCATTCTTGCATTAGCGCAGCCCATCGAGGCGCGCCTACGAAGATGATGAAGCTGTGGGGCTCCGCGTGAGTTCAACCCGCGCCCGCCGCAGCAGCCAGTCGCGCTACTTTTTTTACGCCACACCACAATTTGATGAACGAACGCCGACGTCCTTTCCGTCGCGGCCGAGGCCCACGCCCCTCCGGTCCTCTCGCCAATGAGCCTTACGGGGATGCTGACCCGTATCGCGAGCCAATTGAATCAGCACCACAGGACACCGAGAGCTTTGACGCTCCCAGGCCGCGCATTGACATGAACGGTGACGGACAGGACGAAGAGTCCCAATCCGGCGCATCTACCGGAGCATCTCCGGTAGACACCCCGCCGCCATCCGAATCCGGCGAATTGTCTCCGCCTCAGTACAACACCGACAACAACCAGCAGCAGCAGCGCCCGCAATACGGCGCGCAGCAGGGTGGCAACCGGCAGAACGACCGCAACGACAATCGCCGCGACGGTCGACGCAACAATCGCCAGCAGCGCGGACGAGGACGCAGCAACACCCGGCCGCAACGTGAACCACCCGCCGCTCGCCAGCCATTGGCGCCCATTGTGGCCGACGGAGAAACGACCGGCTGGTACGAAGCGTCCCGCGATGGAGGGTTCATTCGCCGGGCCGCGAACAGTTACCTCACCGACCCATCAGATGCCTACGTCCCACTCAACCTCGCACGCGAGTACAATCTGCGCCGGGGCGACGCCGTTTTCGCGACCACCGGGCGCGATCCGCGGGGACGCACAGTCGTTGCCGAAATAACGCAGATAAACGGCGCCGAGCCGGAAGCCGCGCTGCGCCGTCCGGACTTCGGAACGCTCATCGCTTCATATCCCGAGCGGAAGCTGAAGCTGGAAACCGGACGTCCCGCGAAGGGCGGACCGGAGCTCACACGCCGCGCAATCGATCTCATCGCGCCTATCGGCTACGGCCAGCGAGCCCTCATCGTCGCACCGGCCCGCGCCGGAAAAACCATGCTGCTCCAGGCCATCGTCGAGGGAGTCGCCGTCAATCATCCCGAAGCCGCGCTCCTGGTGTTGCTCGTCGACGAGCGTCCCGAGGAAGTGAGTGAGATGATCACATGGGGTTACGGCGAAGTTGTCGCCTCCAGCTTCGACATGCCGGCAGCACGCCATACCGACGTGACCGAGATGGTGCTCGAACGAGCGCGGCGCCTCGTCGAGCTCGGAAAAGACGTCGTCATCGTGCTCGATTCGATCACCCGCATGGCCCGTGCATACAACACCGTCGAACGAGGAACAGGCCGCACCTTGAGCGGTGGCCTCGATGCCACCGCCATGGCCAAACCGAAGGCATTCTTCGGCTCGGCCCGGTCGGTCGCACCGGAACACGGCGGCGGCTCACTCACCATCATCGCGACTGCGCTCGTTGAAACCGGCTCGCGCATGGACGATGTGATCTTCGAAGAGTTCAAGGGCACCGGCAACTGCGAGATCAAGCTCGATCGGTCACTCGCCGAGAAACGGATCTTCCCGGCAATCGACGTGTCCACCAGCGGCACGAGACGCGAGGACAAGCTCTTCCGACCCGAGCAGCTTGAGCACGTCTACACCCTTCGAAGGGGCCTGCAGCAGATGCCCTCGTCCTCGGCGATGGAATGGCTCATCAAGCGAATTGCCGGAACACCCGGGAACGACGCCCTGCTCGAAGGCCTCTAGGACAGGGAAAGAGACCGACCGTCGTTGACGCCACCGGCCCGCGCCTTGCTCTCAGAGGCCCCATGAAGTGGTCCCGAAAGAGGTGGTTTCCTGGCGTAGCGGCCCTGCTGCTGCTATCGCCGGGATCCGTCGGCTCCCAAGCCACGGCCAACCAGTCAGCGTCAGGCCCGTCAGAGGTGGCGCGGCTGAACCTGAAGGGCGTCAAATCAGTCGATCCGAAAGAGCTTCGCCTGAGCATCGCAACCGATGCCTCGCGCTGCGTGAGCGTTATCCTGACGCCCCTCTGCTGGATGACGAAGTCGCGCTTCTTCTATGTCCGTAGATACCTGAATCACGACGAGCTCGCCCGCGACGTCCTCCGCACTCGCGTCTTCTACTTCAAGCGTGGCTATCGCGACACCCAGGTGGATACGATCGTAGCGAAAACAGAAAGGAACAAGGTTGCCGTCACTTTCCTCGTGACCGAGGGTGCACCGACAATGGTTACCGACATCACGGTAACTCAGACCAACAAGGTGCTCAGTGACAAGGAGATCGCGCCCCGCGTGGTCCTCGGCAAAAACTCTCCGCTGAACCTGATCCGGCTCGACTCGAGCAAGGTCTTCCTGCAACAGAGCCTCTGGGACAAGGGCTACGCCGACGCAATCGTGGACACAGCGGTCAGGATCGATACGGCGACGAAAACCGCGAGCGTGATTCTCGATCTCAACCCGCGGTGGAAGGCGACCGTCTCTGACATCATCGTCGAAGGCAACGACAAGATCACGACCAGCACAATTCTCAAATCGCTCACGCTCAGGCCGGGAAGTCTGTTCAAACGCTCGGAGTTGCTGAAGAGCCAGCGTGCCCTCTATGAGTCGAATCTGTTCAAGCGCGCTGCGATCGATATCCCGCGTCAGAGCGATTCCTCGAAAGTGCTCGTCGTTTCCGTCGTCGAGGCACCGCTGCGCGAAACCCGCATCAGCGCCGGCTTCAACACGATCGAGTTCCTTCAGGTCGAAGGCCGCTTCATCCACCACAACTTTCTCGGGCGCGCGCGCAGTCTCGAACTGCAGGGAGCGGTTGGCAACCTCTTCGCCAATACTCTCAACGGGCGGTTCATCTTCCGCGATGCGTTCAGCGAGGTGGGGAACGAGCGCTCCAGTTATCTGCGTCCCACGTACAACGCGAGCCTGAACTTCCGCGAACCGTGGTTTGGCGCGCAGGCAAATGAACTGGGGCTCGGAATTTTCACCCATCGGCGTAGCGCGCCCGGCATATACGTCGACAAGGGATTCGGCGTGAGCGGCACGTTCACGCGTGAAGTACGCGAGCGCGCGACAGCCAGCGTCAACTACCGGTACGAGATCAATCGCCTCGATGCCGGTGACGTGTATTTCTGCATCAACTACGGAGTCTGCGACCGACCGACACTGGGTGCGCTGCGTAAGCGCCAGAGCCTGTCGCCGGCTACTTTCACCAGCAACATCGACCGGTCGAACGACCCGTTCTCCCCGACGAAGGGATACCGGGGGACGATTGACATTGAGCATGCGTCAGCGTTCACGCTCTCTGATTTTCGCTACAACCGCGCGTCGCTTGACGGCGCGGTGTATCGCCCCATCCGAAAAAGGGGAACGCTGGCGGGCCACATCCGCATTGGATGGGTAAATTCGCTCGCCAGCACTGGCTCCGCCGTCGGTATCGACACTGACGCGCAGTTACTCCATCCGCGGAAGCGCTTCTACGCCGGAGGATCCCGATCGGTGCGCGGGTTCGGCGAGAACCAGCTGGGGCCGCGCGTGCTCACCATTCCGGCATCGAAGCTGCGCGAGAAAGATTCCGCATGCGGGCCGTCCGCTGACATCGTAACCTGCGATCCCAACGCTAAAGGATTGGGACGCGTCGATTTCACCGAGAGGCCTCTTGGCGGAAACGTCGTTCTCGAAACGAGCGCGGAGCTCCGTTTTCCGGTATGGAAGCAGCTCGTAGGCGCTGCCTTCGTAGACGCAGGGTATGTGTCACAGCGCACCAATCCGGAACTGTCTCGGAGCAAGACGGCTGTCACGCCGGGCTTTGGCGTTCGCTACCGCTCACCTGTCGGGCCAATCCGCGTCGACATCGGAATCAATCCCGGCAGAAGCGAGTCATTGCCCGTCGTGACTGAGGCCATAGTCAACGGAGAGAGGAAGCTCCTGACACTGGCCCGGCGCCGTGAGTTCTCGCCCGTTGGCACCGGCAGAAGAAGTGTACTCGACAGAATGCAGATCCATCTGTCGATCGGAGAGGCTTTCTGATGCTGAAGGGTCTTCTCCGCGTCGCCGCCGCAATCGTGATCGTCATTGTGCTGCTCACAATCGGCACGTTTACGCTGACCAATTCCGACTGGGGCCGCGAACAGGTGATGAAGCGAGTGCTCGCGATCTTCCAGAATAGCTCGCACGGAATAATCCGGATTGGAAGCGTGTCGGGGAACCTCCTCGAGGGCTTTACACTCCACGACCTCGTGATCACGGACAGCGCCGGAGCGCCGTTAGCAAGAGTCGAAGAAGCATCCGCTCGATACTCGGTTCGGTCGCTGTACGGAAAGCGTGTCGAGTTCGACAACGTGAAGCTCGTGCGTCCGGTGATCGTGCTCGATCGTCAACCGGGCGGGAAGTGGAACTGGGACAGAATCTTCCCGCGCGACACCATTACGCCGGACGGACCGCGTAAGGCAGACTGGGGCACGTGGGTTCGATTCACCGACGTGACGATGGTCGACGGAGATATCACGGCAAAAACCCCGTGGGAGCCGCCGGTGAAAACGGGGGCGGAGAAGACCGACGTCATCCGCGAGGCCATGGGTCCTGAAGGCCGACTGCTCATTGTGAAAGTGCCCGGTGGCTATCAGAAAATTTCCAGTTTCCATCATGTAAACGCCAAACTTCCTCTGCTTCGCCTCGAGGACCCTGCCTTCAAGACGCGTCGCGCCGACGTTCAGGCACTGAGCATGATCGCGGAGCCGTTCCGTCCGCCGACTGTGGAGGTAAAGTCGCTGGTCGGAGGATTCGATTTCACCAGCGACTCGATCTGGTGGCAGAACGTGACCGCTTCCCTCCCTGCGAGCCG
>JBKJRW010000079.1:0-17023 GCA_046593165.1 Gemmatimonadaceae bacterium | reverse complement strand
GAGAGGAAGTCCGGCGATACCCGACACACCAGCTGTGTGGATTCGGGGCTCCTTCCCTTTTTCGAGGACAGCCACCACGAGCCCCATCCCGCGTTTCGCAGCGATTCGATCCGCGATCATCGCCCTGATCGCGGAATCGGCCGCGAAGGTAGACTGCGCGTTCGCCGCCTGAACGGCGAGCAGCGGGAGCACGGAAACTAGAATGAACGTTGCCCGCTGGAAGATATCGAATCGCATTGGAGCCTATGTGGAATGCTGATTTAATGAGGGCCGAGCAGCCCTATGAGCTGAAACTGTCGCCGGCCACCGTCCCGCGCAAACGAACTGGCTGTCGGCGCGTCTAATGACCGTAGATTATTGGATACACCGCAACCTCGGACTGATGCCCAACATAATGAGAATGACACCGCGAACGGTTTTCAGGCGGTCCACGTCCGCCAGGATCTCGGTGGTGGCAGCAAGTCTGGCGTCGATGCTTGCCTGCGGAGGCGGTGGTGGAGACGGCGGAAGCGGCGTGATTGGACCGTTGCCAGTAGCGACCGTAGAGGTCACCGCGCCCAAGACATCCCTTGAACTCGGCGAAACGGTCCAGTTCACCGCTACGCCCCGCGACCGCAATGGCACCGCTGTGGCGAGCTCCGCAATAACGTGGAGTGCCAGCCCTCAGAGTATAGCAACGGTCGATTCGAAGGGACTCGTGACCGCGTCAGCCGCCGGCATTGCGACCGTGACGGCTATTGCTGGAGGAATCTCCGGGAACAAGGCGGTGACGGTGAGCGATACCGGAATACCGTTCGCAAGTCTCGTCTCGATGCCCGGCAACTCGTTCAGCCCTTTCAACGTCACCATTCGCGTCACTGGCAACGTGAGCTGGGAATTTGCCTCTGACGCTCACGATGTAGTTTTCGGCGAGAAGGCTGGCACGCCAGCGAACATTCCGGTCACCACCAGAGCGACGGTGAAGCGAACGTTCCTGACCATCGGAGTTTTTCCGTACGACTGCCGTGTTCACCCGGGAATGTCCGGGCAGGTGACAGTCGTACAGTAGCGACCGCTACTTCGTTACACCGCGGGTAGTCGGCACAAAATCGGGAAAGACAAACGAAAGCTTGTCGTTCGCCAGGCGATTCTTCACCAGCTCGGCCAGAATATCCCGATGGTCGATTGTCACTTTGAGATCCTGCGACGACTCGAGATTCTCGCGGGCGAGAGACGTCCAGTTCTGGGTCATCACCCGGCCGCCAGCAATGTTCTTTCCCATCACGAACATCACGTTGCCGCGACCGTGGTCGGTGCCCCGGCTGCCGTTCTCTCGCACATTGCGGCCAAACTCCGAGACTATCACGACAGTGACCGACTGCGCCTGCGCACCGGCGATCAGATCCTTGTAAAGCGCTGCGAGAGCGCTCGAGAACTGAGTCATCGTCGTAGCCATCGACCCGCCGAGGGGATCCTGCGCCGAGTGCGTGTCCCAGCCGCCGACATCGACCTGCACCGCTTCGACACCCACATCGGCTTTGATGAGCGCCGCCGCCGAACGAAGGCTCGTGCCGAATGATGTCGTCGGATAAACCGCGCCGTTTGCCGGAGCGTAGGTGGTGAAATTGATCAGTCTAAGGAGGTCAACAATGGCGACCGCGTCGACTGCCGCGGACTTCACGGGATCGGGCGTGTTCATGTAATCGGCCTTGAGCCAGTCCTGCCGCGCCTGCCGTGTGGTTGCGCTGCCACCTAGCGTGAAATTCGCCGGATTCGGAATCGGCAACGTCTGTGGCGCGCCGACCAGGGTCTGTGCGAGCCCGTTCGCTATTCCAAGAGCACGGAGTGGCGCGTTTGTGCGTACGGGAGTCGTGCTCGCGAGATGTCGTCCGAGCCAACCCGTCACCAGTGTCAGGTCGCGCGGCTTTCCAACTTCCATGAATCGCTGCGCATCGAAGTGCGAGCGTGTGGTGTCTACCGACCCGGTGCCATGAATCAGCAGGAGTTCCTTTGCCGTGTAGGCTTCAACCAGCGACGACATCGCCTGGGGAAAAGCGAAGCGGTCGTCCAGCGCGATGCCCTTGGTCGCGGAACTGCTGTCGGGACGCGGAATCGCGATAGTCGGCCTTCCGGCGTAGTACTCAGGGTCCGCAAAGGGCGCGACAATCGAAAGCCCGTCCGCGCCACCGCGCATGAACACCGAGATGATGACGTCGCGGTTGGATGCATACGATTCGGCGAGCACCACCCTGGGGAGCCACGGCGGTAGTGCGGTCGCCAGAAACGCAGCGCCCGCCGACCATGTCACGAACTGACGTCGCGAGAGTTCGTTGTACTCGGTGCACCCTTCGTTATCGCAGTTGCTCATTCAGCTATCCTCGCATCAGCTGGGGTGACCGGAGTCAGTACCACTGGAAAGTGCTCGAGTTGATTGCGAGAGCCAACGTCTCGCGCACGCGGGTGGCGTTTAGCGTGCCTCCGGCGAGATATGCCCTTAGTGCGTCGAATGTGCGCTGCGGCATCTCGCCGCCAAACATCGCCAGGCTGATCTCCCCGGTGATGGCGTCGGGAGTAATGACCTTCATGAAAGGCACGACATCGACTGTGATGTCGCTCGATGTGAGGTTGGCGATGTAGTCGCCGAATCCCCAGCGCTGCATTACAAGGCCTGACCAGAACTGCACGTTGTCCGGATATCCGTCGGGCGTCTCCCAGATGAACGACTGCTGCCCCACGAGACTCAGACGCGTGTTCGAAATCCCCGCTACGCTTTTTACGACCGGATTCAGCCCGCGCATTGCCGACGCGACAAAATGGAACGGCCGCTTGTGCTTCGCCGGAGCGGCGGCAAGATTCGCCGGCGTGAGGATCGCTCTGATCATCGCCGGTATGTTGCCGCTCGTTGACAGGTACACCGAGGCCACCTGGTTCACGAGCACTGCTGGAGGATCGTATGTGAGCAACCAGCGGATCATCTTGGTCGCGATGTACCTCGCAGTGTTCGGATGCGCCACAAGCAAGTTCAGAACCTTGTCTCCTTCGGATACCGCCGCCGCTCCGGTCCCGGGCGCAGCGGCGATGGTCTGGCCGAGGAATGTCTTGGCGCCGAAGTCGTGCCCTGTGGGATCAAAGTTGAAGTCGCCCCGGCCCTTGATCGTCCAGCCGCTCAAACAGCGCGCGACATCCACGACGTCTGACTGCGTGTACCCGCCGTCGACTCCCAGCGTGTGCAACTCCATCAGCTCGCGTGCGTAGTTCTCGTTAATGCGGGGAAAGCGGCTCGTATTGTTGTCGAGGTAAACGAGCATTGCCGCACTGTGCGCGCTGGCGCGGAGCATGTCGGGGAAATTTCCCAGTGCATACTTCCGGATCACATCGCGGTCGTCGAGTGTCTTCAGGTATCCGACATCGCGCATGCTGATGTTGAAATGGTCGGTCCAGAACTCCACCATGCGCTCGTAAAGCTGTCGCTTCGAAAACGCGGCCCGGAAGAGGGTCGCCTCCTGAAGCTGCCTGAGAACGAGCGTCGAATCGAGCGTGTAGAGTTCTGTGCCCTGCATTGCAATCTGCGGATACGTCGCCGCGACAAACGCATCGACATAGCTGTCGTCGATTGCTGTCGGGTTCAGTTGATAGTCGAGGTATCCGCTGAATCCCTTCGCCCTGGCAAGCGTCACTTCGTCAGGCGTGAGGCCCATCGTTATGCGGCGCGCCAACTTTATTTCGGGGGACCCCCATGCTTCGACGTTGCTGGCGGGTGGCGCCACAGGCTGATACCCGGTAAAGCCTGGATCCCCTGTGGGGTTGCGCGGTCCGGTCCTCGGGATTGCGTATGCACCCGCGGCGGCAGCGGCGGCCGTAGCACCGGCGATGAAGAAGTCTCTTCTCGTCGAGCGCTTGCCTATGCGGGTGGCAGGCGCGACGACTTCCGCGGTACTCGACGCCACCTCGTGAGGCGAGTCTGTTTCGACAGGCGACGTACTCATCCCGGTTCCTCCGCAGATGGAGCTATTTGAAGAGACGGCGCTGGTGCGGCAGTCAGCCGGTATCGCGTCACTTCGGTTAGACGACCATTGATCCCCAATGTTACCCTTCATCCGTCCGTTCAACAATCATTTCTGAAGCTCGTGCCTCGCCAATCTGCCAACAGCGGGAAAAGCAATCAGGGAGAAAACGGGGAGGAGATGCGAGACGGGGAGACATCATTCCGTAGGCGCCACTCTATCAAATCATTAATTGGACCTCGGAACAAGCAGCCCCGGCTCTCCGCCGGTCCAAAGAACAGGTTTGATAGAGTGGCGCCTTCGCAGCAATGTCTCCCCACCTCTCCAATCTCCCCCCTCTCCCTGATAGCAGTTCCAGGATTGCAGTTCCATGATTGCAGTGCCAGGAAACGGAGAAACTCGGTTAGCGAGGAATGGGTGCTAGCCCCCGATGTCCGCGTCCTCGTCAGCTCCCCCAGACTTGCCATCTCTCCCCGGGCTCATCAGATCGAAACCGTTACGATCCTTGTCCCCCGGGCTACGGTAGATGTACGGGTGTCCCCACGGGTCCACAGGCACCGGCTTCCTTATGTACGGCCCGCGCCAGTTTCGAGGTTCGGGCGACCCTGCGGGACGAGTACGCAGGGCCTCGAGGCCCTGTGCCGTTCCGGGATAGACCCCATTGTCCAGGCGGTAATTCTCGAGGGCGACGCCAAGCAACTCCACCTGCGCGCGCGCCGTCGTAATTCTCGCCTCTCCAACCCGCCCCAGAATTTGTGGCGCTACAAGCCCGGCGAGCAGACCGATGACGATCAACACCACTATCAACTCTATCAGCGTCAGTCCCGCACGCACGCCTCTATCTCGCGATCTCATGCGCATCCTCTCAAAGAACATTGGCGTTGACACTGTAGATGGCCTGAAGCATCGCGAGCGCCACGAAGCCGACCACAATCCCGAACACAATAATGAGAACCGGCTCCAACAGCCCGATCAGCGTGCGCAGTCGACGCGATACGTCGCGATCAAAGCTATCGGCCGCACGAACACAAAGCTCACCGAGCCGCCCCGTCTCCTCCCCGAGCGCTATCAACTGTACAGCAAGCGGCGGCAATGACCCCTGGAGCTCGGCACCGAGGCGCCGGCCCTGCGCCACCCCCTCGGCCGCCCGCTCGATGCGCGCGGAGATCGCAAGATTTGCGATTCCCGATCGCGCAATGCGAAGCGATGGAAGAATTCCAATTCCGCTCCCTTGAAGCAAACCCATGTTGCGCGTGAAGCGCGCCGCGATCTGGGTTCTCTCGAGAACCCCGGTTACGGGCAACTCCAGTCGGAAGAGATGCCAGCGCATCCTGTTACGTGGATCGGCAATCCACCTTCGCGCGCCGACAAGCCCGAGCGTGCCGACAAGGAGCCACAACCACCAATAGGCGGAAATGGCATGGCTGGCACCAATGAGTATCCGCGTAGAAAGGGGCAACGCTCCCCCGACCTCGCCAAGCATGTCCACAAAACGCGGTACCACGAACAGCAGAATCACCGTCACCCCAATCGCGGCGACGAACGCCATTAATGCAGGATAAAGGAGCGCACCGCGTACCCGCGCGCGCAGCTCCGCGGATTCGTCGAGATTGTCCGCCAGGCGGAGCATCACCTGATCGAGAGCGCCCGTTTCTTCGCCCGCCGACACCATTGTCACGTACAGAGAGCTGAACACCTTCGGATTCTTTCTCATCGCTGACGCCAGCGACGATCCGTCGCGAATATCCTTCCGCAGTCCAGCCGCCGTCCGCGAGAGTGTCTCGTTGCCCGCCTCTCCAGCAGGGAATGACAGAGCCCGCTCGAGCGGCACCCCCGCGCTCAACATCGTCGCAACGATGCGCGTCCAGATCGCGAGTGCATCCGGCAGTGAAGCGCGCTCTGTGCGCGTTTCGGCTCTGTCCTCTCCCAGCTCGACCAGATCGAATGGATAAAGCTTGCGGCGACGGAGGTCCTCGATAGCCTCGCGCCGAGAGGGCGATTGAAGGTCACCCTCGAGAACCTTGCCCGCCGAATCGGACGCGCGGTACCTGAACGTTGCGGTCACGCGGGCTGGGCCTCGTTGACAACACGCATGAGCTCCGCGCTCGTCGTCACTCCCGCGTGCACTGCAGCCAGACCCGCTTCGGACAGCGTCTGCATACCGTCGCGCTTCGCTGCCGCGCGCAGTTCTGCCAGCGTGCCGCCCCCGGCCACGATAGCGCGGTGTTCGTCGGTCACGGCCAGATACTCGTAGATGCCGACTCTCCCGCGGTAACCGGTGTTCGCACACTTCTCGCATCCGACGTGCGCTGCATTTTTTGCACAGTTCAGACAAAGCATCCGGACCAGGCGTTGCGCAACGATCCCCTGCACTGTCGCGGCAACGAGATACGGCTCGATTCCCATCTCGACGAGCCGCGTGATCGCGCTGGCTGCATCGGTCGTGTGCAGCGTGGAGAATACGAGGTGTCCGGTAAGCGCCGCCTGTATGGCAAGCTCGGCGGTGACCCTGTCGCGCATCTCTCCCACCATGATGACGTCAGGATCGTGGCGCAGCATGGACCGCAGCGCACCATCGAAACTGAACCCCGCCTTCGGATTGACCGGAATCTGAATCACACCCGGGATCTGATACTCGACCGGATCTTCAACCGTGACGATTTTGACGCCCGGCGCGTTCACGCGACCCAGTGCAGCGTAGAGCGTTGTCGTCTTCCCCGATCCGGTCGGACCGGTCACGAGCACAATTCCGCTCGTACGCCTGAGCAACTGCTCGAACTGATCACGAACGCCGGGCGCCATTCCCAGCTCGGACAAATCTCGTCCGTGCCCGGCGTGGTCGAGCACTCTCAACACAACGCTCTCGCCGTGCAGCGCCGGCAGCGTCGAAACCCGAACGTCAACTTCGCGATCGGCGAGTCGCAGCCGTGCTCTTCCGTCCTGCGCCATGCGCCGTTCGGCGATATCGAGTCCCGCCATGATCTTGATGCGGCTGATTACCGCTGCACGGTACTGATCTGCCAATCTCGATACTTCCTGTAGTACCCCATCGAGCCGATAACGAACCCGAACACCATCCGCTACTGACTCGACGTGTACGTCGCTCGCTCCCATTCGCAATGCATCGAGCAACAGCACGTTCACGAGCTTGATAATGGGCGCCTGATTCGCCAACGCCTCGAGGTCGTCGATTGCCTCGTCGGGCGCGGAGCCCAGGCCGTTTCGCGCCGGCGCGACTTCGGGCCGCCGCTCCGCGGACATGATCGCCGCCAGAACTTCGCCCGCGGGGACTGCAACGAACCGCAGCCGCCGCTGAAAAACACGCGCGAGCTCATCACGAACGCTGGTCTCGGCCTCCTTGCCCGCCGCAATCTCCAGCGTTCCCTCGGCATCGACGCCGAGGGGGATGAGGCAGTGCTCCTCGAGATATCGCGGTGACAGCCGCGTGGCGAGAGGACCACCTGCCGCCTCTCGAAGATCTCGCGCCCCCGTTGTCACGGCACCCGGCGCGGCTTCGGAATCGCCTGCGGCAGCGAATCGTTGAATATGCCGGGCGATTGCTGCTCGAGCCGACTTCGCACCCGCTCGCGTACCTGATCGGCGGTTTCGTCGTTGCGCACGATGTAGGGCGTGACGAAAATCGCCAACTCCGTGCGACTGCGGCTTCGCACCTGTCTCTTGAAAAGGTTCCCGATTATGGGAATGTCCTTGAGTATAGGAATCCCACTGTCCGAATACTCCTCGGATGTGCCAATCAATCCTCCGATCACGACAGTCTGGCCGTTCCGAATCGTGGCGCGCGTCGACGCCTCACGCGTGGATATCACGGGGGCATTGAGGGCCGATGCGATCGTCTGAGAAGTTAGGCTGCTCACTTCCTGGAGAATCTGCACGCTGACGTAGTCGTCCTGATTGATTGTCGGAATGATCGTGAGGTTCGTGCCGACGTCCTGGAACTGAACGGTGCGATCAATGGCGATATCGTTGCCGAGCCGGGTGGAAACGATGAACGGCACCTTACTTCCGACGAGGATGCGTGCTTCGCGGTTGTTGGTCGCCAGTATTTGTGGCGTCGAGAGAATGCGAACGTTCGAGTTGGCCGCGATCGCCTGCAGCACCGCACGGACCCGATAGCGATCGAGCGATACCACCCGCAGCACGAAGTTGTCGATAGCCGAGGTCGAATCTGGAGCGATGGGCGTTCCGAATCGCCCCGACGTCGTGCCGCTGACCGCCGACCAATCCACTCCGAACTCGTGCGACTTGCCGAGCGCTATCTCGGCGACGAGAACCTCGAACAGCACCTGGGCCGGCCGGATGTCGAGCGCCTCGACGGTTTCCCTGATGAGAGGGAAATTGGGGGGCACAGTGCGGATCACGAGCGAGTTGGTAGGGAGATTGGCGACGATCGTTGTCTGCCCCACCAGGTTGCCCGCCGCTCCTCCCGATTGCGAATCGCCGCCAATGGGATTCGATATCGCCGGCGTCGAAACCGATGGAGGAGTAATGGGCGTGTCGCGACGCATCTGGAACGCCTGCCCTTCTCTCTGGCGAAATGAATCGAGATTCCGCGACAGACTCCTGTCGTCCAGCGATTGCGCGGCTGAAGCGAGGACAGAGGATCCATAGACGCGGCCAAGCGCCTCGGCGAGATCGGCCGCCGCGGCATACTTGAGTGGCAGCACATACGTGTGCAGGGCCTGCGCAGGCGCCCGATCGAGCGGCATCACCTGCGCGACCGCTCCCTTCTGGATCAGTGTCAGTCCATTGCTTTCGAGAATCGATTCCAGGATGGCGTTGACTTCCGGTGCAGCAACCGGCGCGGCGGTCGTGAAGGTGATGCGCTTGTCAGGGACATCCGTGAGCACCACGTTGAGGCCGAGGGAAAGCGCAAGCGAGCGGATCACGTCGCTCAGCCTCGCATCCACGAAGTTGAGCGCCGTCCCGCCGGGCCTCGGCTGAGCGACCTGGGACTCTACGCCAACGGCGCCGCTGGTGGCGACGAGAAAAAGCAGAATTGCCAGAGTGCGATTCACTGTATGCGCTCCTCGCGCCGTTCGACTGTGATTTCTACGCGGCCCGATGGGCCTCGCAGTATTACAGAGCTACCGAGAATCCGCTCGATGCGAAACTGTCCCACCCGTTCGCCCTCACGATAGAGTCGCCCGCTCGATCCGGCCGAGTCCGACTGAATGAGTGCGGTCGCCCCAGCGGGTCCGGACATTGTTCCATAGACACGCGGCGGAACTACTGGCGGCACAAACTCCGCCAGCGCGGGCGGTTCTGCCATCGCCTCATTGCCGGATCCAGCTGGAGTATACCGCGCGACCGGTGCGGCGCGAGTGGCAGAGAAAATGTTGCCGCTCACGATCGCGCTTGCATCGCTGCGATCAGGAGCCTCTGCCGCCGGTGACTGGGTTCGTGCCGACACCGATGGGGCAGCTCGATGCCCCGCTGCATTCGCTGCGGGCAGGGCCGGTTCGATTATCCAGAACGCGACGGCGCCCACCACCAGCAGGCCGGTCGCGATATCGAAACCCGTCTTCGTGCGGCCGGTGTTCACGTCGGCGGGCTCATTCGATAACCGCCGGCGCGCTGAGGGTGACCGATACCTGGATCAGACCTCCACGGAGAGAAGAGTTCGACACAAGAGTCAGCTCGCGAATCTCGACTACGGGCGCACCGTATTGAAGAAGCGAGAGGAATTCGGATACACCATAGACGTCGCCGATGGCCGAAAGTGAAGCCGGTATTGAGGGCAGCGGTGACGCGGATGAATCCGGCGTACCCGCGAGATCGAGGCGCGTCACGCTGACCCGGCTCCGCGCAGCGTAATTCTGAATGGCTGACTGGAGAGCCGAAGCGGCAAGGGGCCTTGTTCGTCCCGTTACGAGGCGGCCCGAACCGTCACCAGCTTCTCCTCGCAATACCTGCTCACGAAGCCGCGGCTCGTTGGCAATGAGTGACTGGAGGCGATGGATCCGATCGGCCGCCGCCTCGATCATCGCCTCGCGGGCAGACCAGCGACGCGCATAAGGCATCACTGCGAACGCAACGAATAACGCAACCACCGAGACGACGATGCCAACTGCGATGGTGCGCCGCTCGCGGCGGGTGAGGCTACCGGCGAGCACGAAGCGCCACCGAGAACGTCTCGTACGTCCTGCTTCCTTCGGTGAACCGGGACGTCCCGGCGAGAAACCGCACATCGTCGAACATCGGATCGGCATCGAGCGCAGGCACAATCTGGCCCGCGTTGCGCGCGGTTCCGTCAACCTGCCATTTGTCGCCGTCAGCGCGAACGCTCATGACAGTTGCATCGCGCGGAAGGCGACGACTGAGAGCGGCAAGTACCGCGACAGGGTCCGCGCGCAGGCCGCGCTCCCCTGCGACTGCCGACTCGATATCGATCCTTGCCAGTCGCGACTGCAAGGCAGCCGCTGTCGCTGCCCTGGGTTCCATCGTGGCAATCTCCGCCTCCGCGCGCTCCAGCAGCCGCGAGCGCGACCGATCGAGAGCCGCGGCGGCCAGCGCCAGCGCGAGCAGCACGTTCACCGCCGACCTGCCAAGTGACATCACACGACGCCGTCGAATCCGGCGGGCCACCGAGGCCGATACGAGCATTTCACCTACCGGGTCACTGCGGCCAAGTGCTGCACCATATGCAATCAGAAAAGCGGGAGGCACACCCTTTACAGTTGGCGCCGATTGCAGAGGAGCGACGGTCTCAGTCGCAGACAACCGCCGCACGTTGCGGAGGGAATTCGACGCGATCTCTATGAGACCGACTTCGCCTGGCGACGCCTCGAGGTGATACGCACCATCTCCAGCTTTTCCACGCTCGATTGCTCGCGCGAGCGACGCGGCCGCAGGTTCCACGCTGGACACTGGGGCCCAGCGCTCGAGCTCCGTAACCCACGCGTCGACGAGCGGTGCATCAGCGGCGAACACCAGGTCAGAGTCATGCCGGGTCGCAGCCACCATCTCCCCACCGTCAACTGCAAAAAAACGGTCTGGTTCGAGAGTGAGCATGGCACGCCGCTCTTCGTCGGGAGCTGGTGGAAGCGCCACATGCTTCACGTGCGTGAAACCGAGCCCCACTGCAACGCTGATAGACGTTACGCGACCAAGATGCTCACTCAGCAGTGCGACCGCATCGCGGGGGACAGCAGAATCCCACTTCAACTCGAACGTCTCGATTGGCGTGGAACGCCACCCGCCCAACGTGACTGCGCGGATGCGATCGTGAGTCAACTCGAGGCCCACGCGCTTGCTCACAGATCGCGCTCCTGCCAGCGCACCAGAACCAGAGTGACTCCTTCGATTGCGTAGACCGCCCGGATCTCGTGCGTGAGCGGGTGGCCGGGTAGCCAGCCGCGGGATATCAAGAGGATGCGCGACGGCTCATCAATGAGGCTTCCAGCAGCCGCGGCCAGCACTGTGTCCGACGCTGCTGCGCGATTGATTCGGCCATCACCATCGACCGTAAGATACGGCGCTGCGGCAAACGCGAGGGTTCTCGAAACCCCTTGTATCCTCTCCATTTCATCCAGTGAACGCAACGGCTTCGCCGCCGGCATCGCAGGGTACGAAATATCAGTCCGCTCTGCACCGTACCGGGCGCGATCTCCCGGCAGGACATCATCAGCTTCGATTCGAGAACGAATCGCATCAGCGGCTCTCGCGGCTTCCACCGGTGGCGCAAAAAATGAGAACAGGCGTGCGAGTTGCGCGCGAGACGCACTGTTCACGTCGATGCGGGCGCTGACATCCACATGAACGAATGCGAAACGCGCGTCACCGAGAGGTTGGCCCTCACTTCGAGAGCCGGCCGATTCCAGTGAATTGAGATAATTCGCACGGTCGCCAGCGTTGGTCAGCACCCCGAGCCGCGCGCGAATTCTTTCCGAGGCGAGTACGACCCCGCTCTCCGCCGCATATTTTCCCGATGTTCGCGCACGGAGATTCCCTGCTATGGACGTCGCCGATCGCGCGGACCCGGATACTCGTGCCCCGATCATCGCGAGCACGACAATCAGCCAGAGCGCCAGCATCAATGCCACTCCCCGGCGGTCGCGGACCATCAGCGAAGGTCTCGCGATGACGCCACGAGGAGGGTCGGGATCGGCGACCGCGAACCGACAAAAGATATCTCGACAGCCGCCGGTGCATGCTGGCCGGTTGCCCATCCACTGACCCAGTCACCATCGTCACTCCGCGCACGCACACTGATCCCGGTCACCCCCGACACGTACGCATCGACGTCAGCCGCCTCTGCATCTTCGAGAGGCTCAGCATGCAACCACAGTCCCTGTACCGAGGAGCGGAGGCTCATCATCCACAGAGTACCCGCGCCGTGGGGTGATGTCACACCTCGTGTTACAAAGGTCAGCCCGTCGGACGACAGGCCAGTCCGCTCGATACGGAAGCTCGGGGGACCGCCTGCTGGCGCGTCCGCCACATGGCGAAGCGCATCGGCAACCATCCCGCGCATCAACGCCTCCGACTCTGTGCCATGTCGATAATCATCGAGTCTGTCTGCCGTATCGAAGCCTGCCTGGGCCGAGCCGTATGCGAGCAGCGCGACAAGTCCAGTGAGGACCAGCGCTACCATCACCTCGATGAGCGTAAATCCCTTACGCGCGGTCATCGTGCAACCGTGAGGCGGTGAACAACGTAGCGCGCGCCGTGGGGGAGCGACACGGTGACGACGATTTCCCCGAGACCCTCACCCGACTGGATGACGCGCACATCGCGCGCGAAGCCAGCTAGTACTCTGCGATTTCTGAACTCGTCAATCGCACGTGGGCCGATCTTCGCCGCCTCCACTCCTTCCTCTGCATATGCCACCGCCGTCACCCATGCTTCGGCGTCTGCCGCGCTTCGCGACGAGCCTTCGAACAACTCGAGCAGACCCACCGCGGCAAGCGAAAGTATGACGAGCGCGATGACGGTTTCGAGCAGCGTCACCGGATCCCCCCGGCACTGTCTGCCACTGTACAGGTAAGCGGATCGAAGGAGAGCTTCGCGGCGATCCGACCGCGCTGAACGGTGCACACGCCAAGTGGCGAGACCAGAATATCAACCCGACCGGCAACTGTTGGCGGCAGGTCGCCCGAAAGCAGCGGCTCGCGTTTGTTCCGCGAAGGAGAAGTTGTCCACTTGCCGTTGGCACCGATGGCCAATTCCATCGATTCACCGCGCCGTATCGCGGCCCGTCGCGAAGCCGTGAGGACTTCGGAAATCCCTGGTTCCGGACGACGAAGGATGAGCGAGGGAGCGACTACCGCGAGCGAAACACCTATCACCGCGAGAACCACAACGACCTCGACGAGCGTGAAAGCGCGCGTACGCATCGATGATGACATCATCGATCCTCCCCTTCCCGCTTCAGCTCACCAGACCGGATCGGCGGTAAGGACGTCGTCAACCGCGTCTCGTGTAATGGGCGCGGAAAAGAGGTATCCCTGCCCCTGTGCGCAATTGAGTGCACGCAGTTCTCTCAATTGCTCGGCGGTGCTGATCCCCTCAGCCTCCGCGCGCACGCCAACTATCTCTGCGAGCGTGAGGATCGTGCGGACCAGCCTGAGATTCTTGTCGTCGGTATCCATGCTGCTGACGAAAGTGCGATCGATCTTGATGGCATCGATGGGGAGGCCGTGCAGGTAGCTCAGAGACGAGTATCCTGTGCCGAAATCATCCAGATACACCTGGGCGCCGAGTTCGCGGATTTGCGCGAGAATCGAGGATGCGTGCCGCCCCTTGTCGATGATCGCGGCTTCCGTGATTTCGAGCCGCAGCGAGGACGGCGAAACGCCCGTTGTCTGGATCGCATGCCCAATCTGCTCGATGAGATCGGGCTGGGAAAACTGCTTGACCGAGAGGTTCACTCCAATGGTGAGCGGCTCCACGCGTGGATGAGCCCGCTGCCATTCACGAATCTGCGTGCATGCTTCGATGAGGACCCATCGTCCGATCGGAACGATCAGCCCCGTCTCCTCGGCGACTGGAATAAAGTCGGCGGGATGCACGAGTCCTCGCTCGGGATGCTCCCACCGCACCAGCGCTTCGAAACCGGTGATGCGGCCCGTGCGAAGAGACACCAGCGGCTGGTAATGAAGAGTGAACTCACCGGCCTCCACGCCGCGGCGCAAATCGGTCTCGAGCTGAAGGCGCTCCAGGGCATCCGTGTGCATTGCGCGATCGAACATTTCGTAGCGGGCGCGACCCGCAGCTTTTGCGCGGTACATCGCCATGTCGGCGCTTCGGAGCAATTGCTCCGGCTGGTCGTGGTGCATGGAGCTTGTGACGATTCCCATGCTTGCAGAGGTGGTCACCTCCGCGCCGACCAGATTTATCGGGAACGACAGTGCTTCCTCGATTCGCTCGGCGACCCTGCCCGCGTCGCTCGTCTCCGTTATGCTCTCTAGAAGGATGGCGAATTCGTCGCCGGAGAGTCGCGCGACCGTGTCTTCGGGACGAAGGCACGCTTCGAGGCGGCGCGCGACGGCACGCAGCAACTCATCTCCCGCGAAATGTCCGAGGTTGTCGTTGACGTCCTTGAACCTGTCGAGATCGAGAAACAGCACTGCGAAGAGGTCGTCCGGATGGCGCGCCGCGCGGCGCATCGCGTGTCGAAGCCTTTCAGTGAACAGCGAACGATTCGGAAGTCCCGTGAGCGCGTCATGCAGCGTGCTGTATAGCAGGTGCTCCTGCGTCTGCCTCTTTACCGAGAGGTCGCGGTGGAGCTCGATTTCGGTGACGAGCACAGCTGCGACATCCATCAGGCAGTTGATCTCGGTGTGGGTCCACGCATGCGGCGATGTGTCGATTACGCACACGGTCCCGATGACCTGCCCGTCGCTCGTCATCACCGGAGCCACAGCGTATGCAACGCCGTCGGAAGCCGGGCCCTGGGATTCGGAGTGGAGGAGTCCCGGGTCTTCAGTGTTGCCGATGAAAACGGGTCGGCCCGTGGATGCGACCTGCCGCGAATAGCGGAGTGCAAGCGGAACCTTGCGCCACACGCGGGAGCGCCCGGTGAGGCCGATGCTGCTTTTCACCACATGCCTGTCTTCATCGAGAATCGACACGATAGAGACGGGCGAGCGGAGCGATCCCGCAGCAAGGCGCGCGATTCTGTCGAAGGACTCTTCGGGGAGACCCTCGTAAGGAGTCGCGGGTCGCACGGGAGCGGTGCCCGGTGAGGCCGGACTTGCGGGCGCATGGTGAGGCCCGCTGGCATCCCCGCTATCGGCGGTCACGCCATGCCTGCCGTCAAACGCGGTTCTCGCGCCATGCCCATTATCAGGCATGGGACGCGATCTCACTCTGCATACGGTGTTTTTTGTGAGGGATTACGTCGGAAACATCCGGCGCAGCCGGGCTGCAACGGGCCGGGCCTCAGGGCCGCTAATGTACTGTCGAGGCCGTGAATCTCCAAAGGAAAACATCTCCCCCAACATCACAAAAGTGCTTTGATCCAGCCCCCGTCAACAGGAATGGATGTCCCTGTGATGTAGCTCGCCCGGTCGGATGCAAGGAACGCCGCGAGGGCACCAAACTCGCGCGGCTCGCCCAGCCGTCGCATCGGAATCTCGGACTCCCACCGGGCGGCTGCCTCGCTGGGCGTTATCCCCTCCCGTTTCGCCGTTGCTTCCGACAGCTGCTCGACCCTTTCGGTGCGTGTATATCCGGGAAGTATGCTGTTGACGGTAATCCCGAATGAAGCCACTTCGTTGGAGAGCGTTTTCGCGAATCCCGTAACAGCCGAACGAAGGCTGTTGGAGAGCATCAATCCGTGAACCGGCTGCTTTACTGCAATTGACGTGACGTTGATGATGCGACCCCACCTGCGCTCCTTCATTCCCGGAATTACCTCGGCAGTGAGGTTGACGACACTCATCAGAGTGAGATCGACTGCATCCTGCCACATCCCCGCAGTCAGCGACTCGAACGAACCACTCGGCGGACCACCGGCGTTAGTGACAAGAATATCGACTCTGCCAAAGTGTGCGATCGCTTCGCGCACGGCAGCGCGAACATCCGCGGGGCGCGCAAGGTCAGCGGGCATCGCTTCAACCCTCGCACCAGTCTCCCGCACTATTTCGTCGCGCGTTTTCTCGAGAGTGTCCTTACCACGCGCGCAGATAAACAGGTCGGCTCCCTCTGCCGCAAGCTCCTCGGCGACAGCGCGGCCGAGTCCCTTGCTTGCTGCCGCGACGAATGCGACCCTGCCCTTCAGGCCGAGATCCATCGTCTATTTGCGAAGGTAGGCGTCGGACTTGTCCAGCCAGTCCTGCCTCGGCGGGCTGAAGATGTCGACGTCAAGAGTGTCTTCGAGGGCTTGGGCCATGTGCGGGAGGTTCGACGGAATGTGCAGCACCTCGCCAGCGGAAACCGTGAGTTGTTCCGTCTGGTCCTCACCAAGCGTGAAGAGCAGCGCGCCTTCGAGGATATACGTGAGCTGCTCGTTCTCGTGCGAATGCTTTGGAACGATGCAGCCTTTCGCGAGATAAACATGGGCGAGCATCATTCGGTCGCCGGTGATGAGTCGGCGCTCGAGCGTGTCGCTCACGCGCTCGCGGGGCATGTCGTCCCATCGGTAATGAGTTGCTGATGCGGATGTCGAGGGCATGTGAAAGCAGTTGTAGGAATGGACGATAGCGCAATGCGCAAAAGTAAACGTCAGGAAGACAAATGCGGTACCGCATAGCACGAAGGCCGACCTCGTTTTGAGGCCGGCCTTCGCATTTGGATCGGTCAGCGTCTGTGATGCGCCGACTGAAGGATGAACCGACTAGAACCCGCTCACGTTGAGGCGTCCGCCCGTTACCGTCTTGCCCGCCAACGACGGAGTCGCGACGGCACTGTTGAGGATGGCGCTTTTGATCTGCGCTGCTGTCAAGCCAGGGTGATACGCGGCGTAAAGCGCCGCGGCTCCACTGACGTGCGGCGTCGCCATCGACGTACCACTATAACTGGCATAGCCTGAGGTTACCTGCTTTCCTCTCACGGTTTTCGGGACGGTAGACCATATG
>JBKJRW010000070.1:0-26036 GCA_046593165.1 Gemmatimonadaceae bacterium | reverse complement strand
GCAACGCTGTCGGGAGGCACATGAAAATGATCGATCTCGTGCCTCAGCTCGGCGAGCGTCGGCGAGATCCATTTGCGATCGCCATCGTCGTCACTCCAGCTCCCGGCGCCAATCTGTAAGGGCCCGCGCACAGAGCGAGTGCGGCTCGGAATCTCTCCGCTCGCGCGCGCCGGGTACTCCATGCCATCCGGCTTGCGAACGTACACAAGCCTTCCATCGATCTGCGGCGCGACAGCGGTCACCGACGACGCCAGGCGAGGCGAAGCAAGGAGCTGATCGTACACGAACTTTCCATGATCGATCGAGAAGTAGAGCCCTCCGACACCCCCGGTCTTCATCACCTCAACATCGAGTCCCTGAGGCAGCACGGTGATTGACCCGCCACCTACCAGCTTCTCGTCGCTTGCCTGCGTTAGCAGCGCTTCGCCTACCGACAACAGCACGATCATCACGCCCACGCCAATGCCGAATCCGAAAAAAAGCAGGACCGAGCGCCACGGCCGGTAAACGATGTTGCGGTAGGCGAGAAGCGAGATCATCCGTCCACTATCAGGCCGTCCCGCATGTGAATCTTCCGGCGTGCGGCGTCGGCGAGGTCCTCGTCATGGGTGACTACTATGATCGTAGTTCCATCTGAGTTGAGCTGTTTGAACAGCCCGATTATCTCCGCGCCTGTACGAGCATCAAGCTCGCCCGTCGGCTCGTCCGCGAGAAGAATTGCTGGCTTGTTGGCGAGCGCACGCGCAATTGCCACACGCTGCTGCTCTCCGCCCGAGAGCTCGGACGGCCTGTGCTTCTCCCGGTGGCCGAGTCCGACATACCGGAGCAGTTCTCGCGCCCGTTCAATGCGTTCGACTTTGCCCAGCCCGGCCTCGGACATCGGCAGCTCGACGTTTTCCCGTGCGGAGAGCGTGGGCATCAGGTAGAACCGCTGAAACACGAAGCCGATGTTGCGAAGGCGAAACTCCGTTGCTTCCCGGTCGCGCATGCCAGCGACGCTGTTGCCACGAATGCTCACGCTGCCGCGCGTTGGCTGGTCGATGGCTCCAAGAAGATTGAGAAGCGTAGACTTTCCGCAGCCGGAGGGACCAACGATCGCAACATAGTCGCCGTCCAGAATCTCGAAGCTCACCCCGCGCAGCGCATGCACATGCTCGGCCCCGAACTTGTAATCGCGCGCGAGATCGCACGCTTCAACGACGTTCAAGCGATCGCCTCCTGTCTGAGAGTCGTCGCGATAGGAAGCGAAGCCGCGCGAAACGAGGGATAAACTCCGGCGGCGATGCCGGAAAGCGAAAGCAGCCCTAGCGCCGTCCACGCCGCCTTTGGCTGAAACAGAAAGAAGTCGATTGCCACTGGAAGACCGGGAAATGCCGAGAGAATGCCGTTGAGGTATCGTGCCGTCACGAGACCGAGTGCCAGCCCGCCAATCGCGCCAGCGAGGGTGATGAAGATTCCCTCGAGTACAATCTGCTGGACCACATGAGCGCGGGAGATGCCAAGGGCTCGCATCACTGTTATCTCGCCGATTCGCTCGTTGACCGACACGGTCATGAGAGTGGTGACGAGAAGAAACCCGACGAAAAGGCTCACCGAGCCGAGTATGATGGCGAGCTGTCGGAAATAGCTCAGGCGTTGATCGACCTGTGCGAGTGCCGACGCAGTCGATATTGCACTCACGCCGGCGATCGTACGCTCGGCCCACGCGCGCGTGCTCTCCACGTCAGCATCGTTCCCGACCTTGATCATGAACAGCGAAGCATCGTCCCTGCGGTCAGGGCCGCCCATTTCCTGCAGCGTCGCCAGTTGCATTGCGGTGGCGAGCTGGTTCGCCGCGCCGTAGAGGAACTTCACCCGTCCGGTGAGGACGAGCCTCCTCGATCCCGCGTATGTGCGGAGCTGGGGATCGTAGCCCGTGGCGACATCGAGCGTATCGCCTATCTTCGCTCCAGTTGCTCTAAGGAAGTCGTCGTTGACCGCGAGATCGCCGGGCCCGAGAGGGTCTTTGCCCGAGAGCAGCTCGTAGTCTCCCTGGACACGTGGATCCACACCGAGCGTGGCGCTCGTCACCACCCGTTCGCCGATCGGAACGTGAATCGTCCCGCCGAGCACCGCGCTTACGGTGGTGATACGTGGATTCGACCGCAGCGTGGCGATGATTGCGCCGGTATTGTCTATCGTTGCATCGGTATCGAAGGGCAGTGTTCCCTTGGGAGCCAGTCGCAACTGGAAACCACGCGAGAGCAACAGTTCGCGGAAGGATTCTCGAAGACCGGTGGACATCATCACCATGTCGAGCAGCATCGCAGCCGCTACAGCGACTCCCAGAATGGCGAGAAGTGTCCGCGTTCCATGGCGGCGGAGTGATGACCAGGCGAGAGCGAATCGCATCATCGGCCGAACAACGTGAGAGGAGGCGTGCGCACGAGCCGCAGTGAAGCCAGCAGCCCCGCACCGATTCCCAGCACCAGCGAAAGCCCAACCGCGAGCGTGACGATTGGTGTCGTGATCATCGAGAAGTAGAGCGGAGTTCGGTAAACTCCCTGGTAGTACCAGTTGATGAACTGCGAAGCAGCCCAGCCCACTCCGACTCCAAGCCCGCAACCTACCAGCGCGAGCAAGGCCGCCTCGGCCACAATCCCTTTCACGACCGTCGCACGCGAGATCCCCATCAGCCGCAGGGCAGCAACGTCGCGTCGGCGCTCCTCTACCTTCAACAGCATGATGCAGAGCAGGAAGATTGCACTTGCGACGATAGTGATGACTCCGATCGCCTTGTGAAATCGGCTCA
The DNA here is from genome assembly GCA_046593165.1 of Gemmatimonadaceae bacterium. Classification (GTDB taxonomy): domain Bacteria; phylum Gemmatimonadota; class Gemmatimonadetes; order Gemmatimonadales; family Gemmatimonadaceae; genus UBA4720. Next base: position 23,245 of record JBKJRW010000070.1, on the reverse strand, counting down.
CCACCTGAAACGTGCGTGATGTGCCCACGGCAATGTCGCGCGAACGGTGCGCCTGAAACCCGAATGCAGCGGCGTTGATGTCGGTTAGCGCACGCTCCGTGGCGGCCGGACTGCCAGTCGCGACTGCGAATCGATCGACGCGATCACCGTAACCGGCCACTTTCTGAAGCTGATCGAGGTGCATGCGAACCTGATATTCGCTGCGCGCGATCTCTGCGGGATCAGCTCCGCGCCTCACTATCGCTGAGACCACAACTGTGTCGCCACTGGTGGCGCCGGGCCGCGCAGACACAACGAGTCGGTCGCCGATGGCAATGCGCGCGTCTTCTGCAAGGCGTTCGTCGATTGCGATGGTGCGATGTTGTGGCTGCTGCAGCAGGAGAAGAGCGGCGAAAAGCGGGATCAGCACCTGGTAAAGCTAGCGTGGAACAGCGGAACGATCAGGACGAGTGATACGCGCGACATGCCCGGGCGGATTTCGCGCCAAAGCCTAGTGCGACGGGCCGTCCATATCCGTGACAGGGGCCACAAGCACCTGTGCTGCCAGAGCAGGCCCAATCGAGAGCAGCGCGCCTGCCACGCGGAGCGAGATCGGCCCATCGTAAGGCGCCTTTGATATTACCACGAGTTCGGCCCCTGGCCGGATGGCCATCTCGCCCAGATACCTGAGCATCTCAGGGTCGTCATCGCTGACGCGCACGACCTTCGCTCCAAAACCCGTGCCGAGATCGGCCAGAGAGATGTATTCGGTTTCATCAACGAGCCCTTCGCGCGACGGAATCGGCGCTCCGTGGGGATCGACCACCGGCTCGCCGATCGCCGCCGCCATCCGGTCAACCAGCTCATCCGACGCAGCATGCTCCAGACGCTCGGCCTCATCGTGCACGCGATCCCACGGATAGTCGAGTGCGTTGGACAGATACGCTTCGATCACCCTGTGACGTCGAAGTGTTCTCAGCGCGGCGCGGCGACCCGTTTCTGTCAGCGTCACTCCCCGATACTTCTCGTACGACACCAGCCCCTGCTCGGCGAGCCGCCGCACCATGCCGCTTACCGATGCCGGCGTGAGATTGAGCCGCTGCGCAATGTCGTTCGTCGCGACCGCGACGCTCCCCCGGCCGGCCTGGTAGATCGCCTTGAGATAGTCTTCGACCGGGCCCGTGAGCGACTCGTCAGCGTGCTCGAGCCGAAGGTGCTCGCGCTTACCTTCCTTCACTGAACTTTTCCAGGCCGGCCGTGAGAACTGCCGCGGACGAGCAAAACCGGCACGTTGGAGGTATGCCGAACGGTGTGAGATACGCTGCCGTGGATTATGTCGCCGATGAACTTGTGGCCGTGCGTGGCCATGGCGATCAGGTCACAGCCCTCGCGCACTGCGGCCTCGGCAATCTCTTTGGCGGGGTCACCCGAGGCAAGAACTGCATCGGCGTCGAGTCCATCGGCCTCGAGTTGCGCCGAGAGACGCTCGATGTACTCTCGATCGTTTCTGATCTCTTCGCTCTCGCGGAGCTGAAGCGCCGAGATGTTGCGCGCTGCCCATCCGTCCGCGACGTGAATCAGCACCACCGACGCTTTGCATGTCCTGGCGAGCTCGCGTACGTGATCGACTATGGCGTCGTCGTACGGAGAGTTCTCCACCGGCATCAGAATCTTCCGATACATGGTCACGCTCCCGTGAAGAACTGCACTAGCAGCCAAATGTTGAGCCCCGCGATTACGACCGCAACCAGGTAAGCCAGCGACTTGAGCCAGATGGGATTCGCAAACTCGCCCATCTTCACCCGGTCCGACGTGAACCTTACGAGGGGGAACACGGCAAACGAGAGTTGCATGCTCAGTACTACCTGGCTCAGCACGAGGAGCTTGGCGGTGCCACTCTCGCCGTAGATAATTGCGACGATGGCTGCGGGAATGATAGCGATTGAACGCGTGATGAGGCGCCGGAGCCACGGCCTGAGGCGGATATTGAGAAATCCTTCCATCACGATCTGTCCAGCCAGCGTGCCGGTGAGCGTCGAGTTTTGTCCCGACGCGAGAAGCGCGAGCGCGAACATCGTGCTGGCACCCGCCCCGAGGAGCGGAGTCAGCAGCTTGTACGCATCCTGAATCTCGGCTACGTCGGAATTGCCACTCGTATGAAACGTTGCTGCAGCCACGATCAGGATCGCGGCGTTGATGAACAATGCGAACGAGAGCGCGATGGTGGAATCGATGAAAGCGAACTTCACCGCTTCTTTTTTCCCTTCGCTCGTCTCCTCGTATCGCCTGGTTTGAACGATGGACGAATGCAGGTAGAGATTGTGAGGCATCACAGTCGCTCCGAGTATTCCGACCGCGACGTAAAGCATCGCCGGGTTTGTCACCACCTGAGTGGTGGGAATGAAACCCTTGAGCACGGCGCCAATTGGCGGGCTCGAGAGGATGATCTCGAACAGAAAGCAGATGCCGACAGTCGCAACCAGCGCGATGACCAGCGCCTCGAGCAGGCGGAACCCTTTGTTCTGGAGGTAAAGAACAATCATCACGTCGAGCGCCGTGAGCGCGATGCCGAACGTGAGCGGAATCCCGAATAGCAGGTTGAGAGCGATGGCCGAGCCGATGACTTCCGCGAGGTCGCATGCGGCGATCGCCAGCTCGCAGATCACCCAGAGAAACCAGACTACGGGAGTCGAATAGTGGTCGCGGCAGGCCTGCGCCAGGTCGCGTCCGGTCACGATGCCGAGTTTGGATGACAACCCTTGTAGCAGGATTGCCATCATGTTCGACATCAGGATTACGGAGAGGAGCGTGTACCCGAACAGTGATCCGCCGGCGAGGTCGGTCGCCCAGTTGCCAGGGTCCATATAACCGACCGCGACCAGATATCCGGGCCCGGCGAAGGCAAAGATCTTCCTCCACCAGGTTGCGCCGGTAACCGGAACGGTTCGGTAGACCTCGGACAGCGACGGCGCGATGCGAGCGCGCCTCCAACCGGCATCAGGTCGCGGTTTTTCCTCTGCCGGGGGCAGTAACTGAGTGGCCACTTGCTTTCTGTTTAAGTAATCCGAATCGATTGATACGGGGCGCCGTAAAACGAATCATAATCGTCCAGACAGGGGGTGGCGACAGCCGAAAAAGTGCTTGACAGGCTCTGGAATTTAGCCTATCCTAAATCCTTGATATGGCAACGCTGAAACGATCGTCCAGACCCCTCGAAACTACTCAAATGAAAGCACTTTGTGTTCTTGCAATTCTCCTTGCTGGCCCGGCATTGGCCCAGCAGCCGAAGTCGCAGGCCCCGGAAGCGCCTCCGCCGATTCAGGACAACAGCTTTCTCATAGAGGAAGCCTACAATCAACCGGCTGGAGTGGTTCAGCACATCAGCACCTTTGCGCTCGACCGGAGAACCCGCTCCTGGGTGTACGCTTTTACCGAGGAATGGCCGGTATTCAGTCAGGTCCATCAATTGAGTTACACGCTTCCCTTGGAGCGGACGGGACCACAACACGGCACGGGATTGGGGGACATCGCTCTCAATTACCGCCTCCAGGTGCCGACGGGACGCCGCACAGACTTGGCGGTAGCGCCTCGGCTGAGCCTCCTTTTTCCAACGGGAGCAGTCCACAAGGAGCGAGGTGCCGGTGCGCTCGGACTTCAGACCAACTTGCCCGTAAGCGTCGCGATAACGAAATCCATGGTCACGCATTTCAACGCGGGCGCTACGTACACGCACTTGGCCCACAACGCCGCAGGCGATCAATCCGCGACCCGCGGCTTCAACATCGGCCAGAGCCTGATCTGGCTGGCTCGGCCGACTCTGAATTTCATGCTCGAGCTCGCGTGGGACAGCGCGGAAGAAGTGCTCGATGGGGGACGGCGCGACCGGACTGAGGGCCTCGTCCTTTCGCCGGGAATCCGTGGTGCGATCAACTTCAGCTCGGGCCTTCAGGTTGTCCCGGGTATCGCGGTGCCGATAGGGATTGGACCGAGCCGCGGGGAACGGTCCGTCTTCTTCTATCTGAGCCTGGAGCATCCCTTCACGAGCAGCGCACCGAAGGAGAAAGAATGATCAGGCCAGACGAGCAGCTCGAACATGAGCCACTACCAGAAAGCAGCCCGGACGAGGCAGGCCCAGTTTCTCGACGAGGCTTCGTCAGAGCAGGCGTCGGAGGTGCCGGGCTTCTCGGCGCAGCCGCATTCGGTATTTCACGCGGGACCTTTGCACAGACGGGCACTCAACCAAACGCCGCGCCCTACAGTTCCGCACATGCCTCCGGCGCGCATCCGATGCCGATGGTCGTGGGTGAGGTGGATCATGTAAAGAACGGATTCAATCCTACTGACATCCTCGGCGACTTCGACGCTGGAGCGGGGAGTACGCTGCCCAGCGGTCAGATTCTTCGTGAGTACAATCTCGTCGCGCAGAACAAGGTTATCGAGGTCGTTCCCGGGGTGGAGTTTCAAGCGTGGACCTACAATGGCCGCGTACCCGGACCGACGATCCGCGTGACAGAGGGAGACCGGGTGCGGATCAATCTTCGAAACGCCAGCGATCATCCCCACAGCATTCACTTTCACGGTGTCCATCCCGGCCTCGTTGATGGAGTGTTCGACATGAGGTCGGGTGTTGTGCAACCCGGCGGGCAACACACGTACGAGTTCGACGCCGAGCCGTTCGGACTGCATCTGTATCACTGCCATACGGCGCCATTGGCGAAGCATCTCGCCAAGGGCCTCTACGGCACGTTCATCATCGACCCAAAAGGCGGCAGGCCGAAAGTAGATCGCGAGATGGTAATGGTGATGAGCGGTTACGATGTAGACTTCGATGGATCGAACGACTTCTATCTCGTTAATGGAATTCCATTCCATTACGACCATGGCAAAAATCCGATAGCGCTCCGGGTGGGCGAGAAGGTTCGGATTTACCTCGTGAATGTGCTGGAATACGACATCTCGAACTCCTTTCACCTTCACGCAAATTTCTTTCAGTATTACCCAACCGGAACGAGCCTCGTGCCGAGCGAGTTCACCGATACGGTCGCGCTTATGCAGGGCCAGCGGGGAATTCTGGAATTCAGTTTCAAGCATCCTGGCCGCTACATGTTCCACGCGCATAAGACGGAATTCGCGGAGCTGGGCTGGACCGGAGTCTTCGAGGTGGGTGCATGAGCGTCGCCGCAAAGCCGGCCCAGGGAAGCCGCTTCAACCGGATCACGCTTCTCGTTGGCCCTCTCGTGTTGCTGGCCGGCGTTATCGCTCTTTTCGTATACACCAGCGGTGCCGGCCTGAACGTCACTCCCGCAGCCCCGATCGAGACGGTGCAATTCGGTCGTACTGTACTGGAGCCGGGGAAAATTGAGCTGAGCATTCGCAACACGAGTCCGCAAGGGATCACCCTCGCGCAGGTAAACGTCAGCGACGCGATCTGGCCATTCACTATCTCGCCGGGCGCGGACATCCCTCGCCTCGGAAGCGCGACGCTGACGCTGGAATACCCCTGGGTGCAGGGAGAAGCCTACGAGATCTCGATTATGTCGCGGAACTCCATCGCCTTCAACACTTCGATCGATGTTGCGACGGCAACCGCGGCGAGATCGGGCCGGGCGCTGATGAGCTTTACACTGATCGGTATTTACGTCGGCCTCATCCCCATCCTGCTTGGAATGCTCTGGCTGCCGCTCCTGAGACAACTGGGGCCGACCGCGATGGCGTTCCTTATGGCGGCGACAGTGGGGTTGCTCGTGTATCTCGGAATCGACGCTACGACTGAGGCAATCGAGATAGGCGGCACATTGGGCGGCGCGTTTCAGGGAACCGGAATCGTGGGGATAGGAATAGTTGGGACATGGCTGCTCCTCGACGCGATCAGTCGGCGGCAGCAGTCAATCCAGCGCAGCGAATCGGGCCGGCGAATGTCGCTTGCAACCGTTATCGCCGTCGGCATCGGCCTGCATAATCTTGGCGAAGGGTTGGCGATTGGTGCGGCCTACGCGGTGGGCGCGGCGGCGCTCGGCACATTCCTCGTCATAGGCTTCATCATTCAGAACATCACCGAAGGTGTCGGCATCGTCATTCCGCTGACTGAAGACAAACCCTCGCTCCGGTCGCTCGCACTGCTCGGTGTAATTGGTGGCGCTCCGGCTATCGCTGGAGCGTGGATTGGGGGGCTGATCTACTCGCAGGCGCTTTCGGTTCTGTTTCTGGCGATAGGCGCGGGAGCTGTGTTTCAGGTGGCGTATGCGATTGCGCGACAATCCATCTTCAAGAAAGCCTCGGAACGGCCGGCGCCCCTCGTAACGTTCAGTGGCGTCCTCACTGGAATGCTGGTGTTGTACGTGACCGGTGTGGTCATCAAGTGAACCTTTTCGACCGAGCCAAATCCCGAGCGCAAGGTAAACCCTGACAAAATCTCCCACTTATCGCCGACTGACTCTATGACCCGGCCGGGCAGAATTGCGATATACGCAGTTTACCCGAAAACAGGCGTCTCTACCAATGACCGCTTTCGCCGCCGCGCCTTTAGAACCCGGGCTCCACCTCGCACCGACCGTAGTCGAGCGGCCTGAGCATACTATAGAAATAGTTTCTGACTCCGGAGAAGGCGCGCAGAAATGCGGGCAGATCTTCGGAGCGGTCTCGGCCAAGATGGGGAATGGAGTCTGGACGGTAGAGATTATCCCCGCCGAAATTCAGCCACCCCCACGAACAGCGGAGGGAGCGAGCGGGAACCGAATCCGCTTCGGCACGGGCCCAGTGACCAACTGGGGCGACGAAACCAACCTCGTCGTCGCATTCAACGAGCAAGTCCTGCTCGGCCGTCACCGCATGGGGACAATGGCGAGCGATGCAATCGTCCTGCTCGAGAACTCCTGGGCCACGAACTCGAATCCCGACATCGTCGCAGCCTGGGACAAGGCGCTCGCCGAGCTTTCCGCCCAGTCCTACCGGATAATCGAAGTTCCGATGGAAGAGCAATGCCTCACCATCGACGACGATCCGCGGAAGGGGAAGAACATGTTCGCCCTTGGGCTGGTGGCCTGCATATACGACCGCCGCCTCGATCTGATCGAAGAGCAGATCGCGTATGCGTTCAGGAAGAAATCCGAAGAAGTGTACGAGAAAAACGTCGCGCTCATGCGGCGAGGATTCGAATGGGCCGCGGCGAACCTCGACTTCCGGGTGGAGGTACCTACTGTCCCCCCGACCGAACCGCTGGTGGTGATGAACGGCAACGAAGCGCTCGGCATGGGGGCGCTTGCGGCGGGGATGGATATCTGCGCGATGTACCCGATTACGCCGGCGACCTCCGTCTCTCATTATCTCGCGGAGGTTTTCACGAAGTTTGGCGGAATCCTCCACCAGGCGGAAGACGAGATAGCCGCCGTCGGTGTCGCGATCGGCGCATCGTACGCCGGCAAGGTCGCCTTCACGATAACCTCCGGCCCCGGCTTCGCACTCAAGACAGAATTTATCGGCCTGGCCGTCATGACCGAGACTCCGCTCGTGATCATCGACGTACAGCGCGGCGGGCCGAGCACCGGCTTGCCTACAAAAGTGGAGCAGTCCGATCTCCTCGCCGCGCTCTTCGCCGAACCCGGTGACGCGCCGCGGGTAGTGCTTGCTCCAGCTACGATCGAGGAATGCTTTCATTCCGTAATCACCGCGCGCCAGATCGCCGAAACGTTCCGCGCAGTGGTGATCATCCTCTCGGACGCGAATCTCTCGACGGGAGTACAACCCTTCCCGCGTCCGCAGTTGAAAAAGGAATGGCTCGCGCCCGAGCTCGACCTCACGCCCGTAAATGAAGGGCATCGACCCTACGAATGGGATGCGCGAATGGGTATTTCGAAGCGTACGATCCCGGGACAGCCCGGCGGAATGTTCACCGTTACAGGGCTCTCGCACGATGAAGGCAGCAAGGTCGCGTACGGCGCAGGCGTTCACCAGCACTCGACGGCGATGCGGAGCCGGAAGCTGGCGGTCCTTCAACAGACGCTGCTTCCTCCCGCCATCCATGGCGACGATGACGGAGATCTCCTCGTCGTCGGCTGGGGGAGCACCAAGGGCGCAATCGAGGAGGCCATCGACAGGGCGCGCGCCGAGGGGATCAGCGCGTCATCGGTGCATCTGACTTTCCTGTCGCCAATGCAGCCGGGCCTCAAGGAAATCTTCTCCCGCTTCCGAAAGGTGATGACGGTCGAGATCAACTACAGCGACCAGCGCGGGGATCCATTCATCACCGACGAGAACGGGCGGCGAGGCCAGCTCGCGATGCTTCTCCGCGCGCAGACGCTTTGCGACATCGACTGCTGGACACGTGTGCCGGGCGAGCCACTGCGGCCCGGCCTGATTCACCAGGCCATACGCGATGCGACCCTGACAGAAAACGGAGGCCGGCAATGACTTCACACTGCGCCATACTGCCCCTCCTGGGCGAGGACGATCGCGAGTTCGCGCTCGACGATTATGAAGGAGCGATGGCCCGCTGGTGTCCCGGCTGCGGCGACCACTCCATTCTCACCGCGGTCGAAAAACTGCTCGTCGCCGAGCAGCTCAAGCCCGAGCAGACGGTGTTCGTGTCGGGAATCGGATGCTCGAGCCGGTTTCCTCACTACCTCAAGACGTACGGCTTTCACGGGCTGCATGGGCGCGCTCTCCCTGTCGCCACCGGAGTGAAGCTCCACCGTCCCGATCTCGAAGTTTTCGTCGTCATGGGCGACGGCGACTGCTGCTCGATCGGAGCTGCGCACTGGATTCACGCGATCCGCTACAACATCCGCATGGTCGTGCTGCTTCTGGACAACAGCATCTACGGGCTCACAAAGAAGCAGACGTCACCCACGACGCCGCAGGGATTCAAGACCAACACTCAGCCATTTGGCAGCTTCCTTCCGCCGCTCAACCCGCTGACGACGACGCTCGGCACATCGAACGTCTCATTCGTCGCGCAGACTGCGGAATGGGTTCCAGCCCATCTCTACGCCACGCTGCGCGCGGCCTACCGCCACCCGGGCTTCGCGTTCGTGCGCATCCTCCAGCGCTGCCCGATGTATACGCAGGGCATGTACGATGAAGTGGCAAGAAATCCGGCACTGACCGAGCTTCTGGTTCACGACGACGGGGTCGTTGTCCCAGAGCTCGACAGGACCTACAAGAATCGCGTCGCGCACGATCCATCCGATCTCAACGCCGCCAGGCAACTCGCCGACGAATCGAGTCATGTCAGGCTCGGTCTGTTCTACCGAAACGAAGCCCGCGCGCGGTACGATCTACTGCGAAAACCTCCCAGGGTAACGAGCAGCGAGCGACTCGCGCTGCTGAACGCGGAGTTCGATCACCATGCAGTCTGACGAACGCATGCGGGCGGCTCTTTCCGCCCTTCGGCCGCACATCTCGCTGTATCGTTTCGCGGTTTCGGGCACTATCGAGCGCGCTGGCGAAACGCTCGCTTCCGAATCCCGTCCATCGCAGGCACGTGTGGCGCTCGGCGACTTCGCGGGCGGTCGCATCGACCCAGAGCGCTTTGCGATGGTGTCCTCGGCCTCCGGCCCGCTCGACGTGATCAGCCGCGCCGTAGTCGAACGCGCCACCGAAGTGCTCGAGTCAATTTATCGCTCCGGTGACGAGGCGCTGGTCGTGGTCGTGGGCCCGGGCGAATCTCCCGCCGCCGCAATCCGCGACCGATTGGCGACTCTCGGATCGGCCTTCGGTGCCGCCGCGCTGGTCGAGCTCGTGCGCCGGCGCACATACGATCCTGCACAGCACGGTTTGCTTTTCGAAGGATATCCTTTCGAAAAGTGGACGACCGCAGAGCGAAAGCTCGCGCCCCCGCTGGTGGTGCAACTCGACGGCCGCAACCTCGACCCGTTCGACCTCGCTCCATTGATCGATGGGTCAATTCGCCTTGTTCTGCTGGTGGACGGACAATGCGCGCCCGCGCCTCTCGCGCGTCTCATTTCGCCTGGGGCATTCGTTGCCCAGGCGGACGACATGAAAATCCTCGAGAGACTGACCGGGTTCGACGGGCCGGCGGTCGTGGCAATCATGAATGGCAATGAAGCTCGCTTCGTTCACGATCCTCGCACCGGATCGGCAATGTGGCAACGTATCGAGGTCACGCGCATGCCCGACGGGCAGCCCCGGAAATCATTCGGTGCACGGAGCGCGTGGCAGCAGCGAGACGAACTGGCTCATCTCGTCGCCTGCTCCGGGCAACCGGTGCTGCCGTCTGACCCCGCGGACGCGCTGCTGGCAGCGATAGGTGGCGGCATGTCGGACCCTGCCGAACGCCTCACTGCATGGCTGCTCGATCAGGACACCGGCGCCGGCACACCGTGAGGGACGATGCCTGATACGCTTCTCGCGGTACTCATTCTGGGAGGCGTCGGGTTGGCGTTTGCGATCCTGATCGCAATCGCGCATTCGAAGCTCCGGGTATGGGAAGATCCCCGAATAGACGCTGTAGCGGGGATGCTGCCGGGAGTGAATTGTGGAGCATGCGGTCTCCCAGGTTGCCGCGCATTCGCCGAGAAGGCGGTTTCAGGCGACATACAACCGGCGAAGTGCAACGTCCTCGATGACGATGGAATTGCCGTGATTGCCGGCTATCTCGGCGTTTCTGCGGGCGATGCCGACAAGCTCGTCGCACGACTGTTGTGCGCCGGGGGCACCAGCCTCGCCGTGCAGCGCGCGGAGTATCGGGGACTGCAGACCTGCGCAGCAGCTTCGACAGTCTCCGGCGGCGGAAAGGGGTGCTCGTGGGGTTGCCTCGGCCTCGGTGATTGCGCTGTGTCGTGCGAGTTCGATGCGATCCACATGAACTGGAACGGTCTGCCAGTCGTGGATCCCGTGAAATGCACCGCCTGCGGCGATTGCGTCGACGCATGTCCGAAGAACCTCTTCGCGATTCTGCCGGCCAGGCAACACCTGCTGGTGCAGTGCCGGAGCCTGATGGCGGGCGATGGCATTCTCGCCGAGTGCTCGGTCGCCTGCACCGCCTGCGGCAAGTGCGTGCTCGACGCGCCGTCTGGCTTGATCAGCATCGCCTCGGGTGTGGCGGTGGTGGATCCGGCGAGTCGGCTCTACGGTGATCCGGCGGCGACACGCCGTTGTCCCACTGGGGCGATCGTGTGGATCGACGGCGCGCAGTTCGACACGAACCAACCGAAGGAGCCACTCCTTCAGAGAGAGATAGCATGAAGCTCTGGCCGGCAAGAAACGCGAACCCACCAGCAGTGCAGCCCCGGTTCCCCGGAACAAGGGCTGCAATGGACGGAAGTTCCGCGATCGTTGCGATGGAGACAGCAGCCGGCGAGGCGGCGGGCGCGTATCCGATAACGCCATCTACGCAGATGGGTGAGGGTTGGGCAGCGGCTGTTGCCGAAGGAAAACGGAACGTCAACGGGCGCCGTCTTCTTTTCTTCGAGCCCGAAGGGGAACACGCGGCAGCGGCGGTGACCGCGGGCATGAGCATGTCAGGCCTCCGCGCGACGAACTTCTCGAGCGGCCAGGGCATCGCGTACATGCACGAGTCGCTCTACGCGGCCGTCGGCAAGCGGCTCACCTACGTGCTAAACGTCGCCTGCCGGGCGATGACCAAGCACTCGCTCAACGTCCACGCGGGTCACGACGATTACCACTCGATCGACGACACCGGCTTCTTCCAGATCTTCGCCAAGGATGTTCAGCAGAGCGCGGACTTCAATCTCGTCGCGCACCGCGTAGCCGAGCTGTCACTGAATCCAGGCATCTGCGCGCAGGACGGGTTTCTTACGAGCCATGTGATAGAGTCGCTGATGCTTCCAGAGCGCGACCTCATCCGGGACTATCTCGGCGATCCGTCAGACATGATCGATACTCCGACCGCGTCGCAGCGACTCGTGTTCGGTGAAAGGCGGCGGCGCATCCCCGAGATGTTCGACCTCGACTATCCCGCGATGCTGGGCGTGGTGCAGAACCAGGAGAGCTATGCGCAGGGCGTCGCGGCGCAGCGGCCCTTCTATTTCGATCATGTCGCCGACCTGACGGATCGGGCATTCTCCGAGTTTGCGCACCTGACAGGGCGTAGTTACGCACGGGTCGAGGGTTATCGTCTCGACAACGCGGATTACGTGATCGTCGGGCAGGGATCGGTGGTGAGTAATGCCGAAGCGGTGTGCGATCATCTCCGGGAAGCGCGGGGGCTGCGGGTCGGCGTGGTGAATCTCGCCATGTTCCGGCCATTTCCCGCCGATCTGGTCTCTCGAATGCTTCGCGGGAAAAAAGGGGTAGCCGTCCTCGAGCGAACGGACCAGCCGCTCGCTGTCGATGCGCCACTCCTCCGGGAACTGCGCTCGGCCATGGCGCAGGCAATGGAGAACGGACGCGTTCGCGCCGAAAAGCAGTTGCCGTATCCGAAGCTCGCGGCGCTCGATCCGGCAGAGGTTCCGAACTTCTATTCCGGGTGCTTTGGGCTTGGGAGCAGGGACCTGCAACCCTCTGACATCATTGCGGCCGTCGAGAACATGCTGCCCGGCGGCACGCATCGCCGGCAATTCTATCTCGGCATCGACTTCATCCGTCCGGGAACCAGGCTGCCGAAGCTCGAGATATGGCAGCAAAAAATCGAAGCGGCTTATCCCGACATCGGTAAACTGTCGCTCGATGCTTCAGACGAAGTCAACCTTCTCCCCGCGGGCGCGGTATCGCTGCGCATCCACTCGGTGGGCGGCTGGGGCGCGATCACCATGGGAAAGACCGTCGCGTCGACTGTGTTCGAGTTATTCGGGCTCCACATCAAGGCGAACCCGAAGTACGGGTCCGAGAAGAAGGGCCAGCCCACAACGTTCTACGCGACGTTTGCTGCCGAGCCCGTCCGGTTGAACTGCGAACTGCGCCACGTGGATGTGGTTCTCTCTCCCGATCCCAACGTTTTCCTGCATTCGAATCCGCTGGCAGGGCTCGCCATGGGCGGAGCGTTCGTAATCCAGAGCGACAGACCGCCTGAAGAGTTCTGGGATCGCGTTCCGAACTGGGCGCGACATGAAATTCGAGAGAAGAACATCAATGTTTTTCTGCTCGATGGGTTCGGGATCGCAAGCGGGGAAGCATCCGACACCGAGCTTCGCTACCGCATGCAGGGCGCGGCCTTCATGGGCGCGTTCTTCGCCGTGTCACCGCTGGTGAAGGGCGCCGGGCTCAATGAGGCAACTTTGTTCGCTGGAATTCGGCGGCAGCTCGAGAAGAAATTCGCGCGGCTTGGCGCGAGCGTCGTCGAGGACAATTTCCGCGTAATTGGACGCGGCTTCCACGAAATACGCTCGCTGGACACGGCGCTGCTCCCGATGCAGGGTGGCGTCGAGGTGCCGATCCAGGAAATACCATCGCTCCTCGACGTGCCGGCGGCACAGAATGGTATCGGCAACCCAGGCAGATTCTGGGAACAGGTCTGTTTCCCCACCCGTGCGGGACACGATGGAATCGCGGACCCCTTTGCGGCGTTGAGTGCGATTCCAGCGGCGACGGGCGCTGTGCGCGACATGACGGACGTTCGCATGGAAGTTCCGATCTTCCATGCGGACAAGTGCACCGGCTGCAGCCAGTGCTGGGTACAATGCCCCGACTCGGCGATACCTGGACTCGTCACCGAGATCGATCAGCTGGTGAGTGTCGCCATGGGATTTGCCGCTAACGGAAAGGCGCTCGATCGCATGCGCCCGGTGGCGAAACATCTCGTGACAGAGACGCGCCGGCTGCTCAAGACCGGCGGAAATGGAAAGTTCACTGACGTTCTCACGGTGGCGTACGACAACGTCGTGTCAAAGCTCGGATGGGACGCTGAGCGCCGTGCCGAGCTGGATAGCGAGTTCTCGAGAGTGAAGGCAGTTCTCGCCGACTTTCCCGTCGCGAAAACATCTCCATTCTTCGACAAGCCGGAGGCGAAGCAGGCGGGTACCGGAGCACTGCTATCGATAACGATCAATCCCGAATCCTGCAAAGGCTGCAATCTCTGCGTAGCCGTTTGTCCGGAAGGCGCGTTGGAAAGCATCCGCCAGGATGCAACGATCGTCGATACACTGCGGAAGAACTGGAAGATATGGGAAAAATTGCCCGATACCCCCGAGCGATTCGCGCATGTCACGGATATCGACGACGGCGCGGGCATACTCTCATCGCTGCTGCTGCGAAAGGATGCGTATCGATCGATGGTAGGCGGGGATGGAGCATGCATGGGCTGCGGCGAGAAGACGGCGGTGCACCTCATTGTCTCCGCCATTCACTCGCTCATGCTTCCTCGCGTCGCGGCTTACGTCGCGCAACTCGACGACATGATTTCCCGCCTCGACGCGAAGGCGCGGGCCCTGCTCGCATCCGACGCCGATCTGGAACGAGCCTCATCGACAACGGACTCCGAGATAGCTGTGCCGCTCGCCTCGCAAAAACGGGCCGAGCTCGACCGCCTTACGCAGTCTATTCATGCTCTGCGTGACATCAGGTGGCGATACACCGAAGGGCCCGGCGGAAAGGGACGGGCCATGCTCGGCATGGCGAACAGCACAGGCTGCTCGTCGGTCTGGGCCAGCACCTATCCATACAATCCGTATCCATTCCCGTGGGTGAACCACCTGTTTCAGGATTCGCCTTCGATCGCGATCGGCCTGTTCGAAGGCCATATGCTGAAAATGTCGGATCAGTTCACCGAGGTACGACGCGCCTCGAAGCTGCTTGACGACACCTACGACCCGGCGACAGACGAGCCCGACTTCGCGAAGCTCGACTGGAAATCGTTCACCGATGACGAGTTTCACATGTGTCCACCCATCGTCTCGATGGGCGGAGACGGCGCAATGCTCGACATCGGATTCCAGAACCTTTCCCGACTCATGGCTTCGGGCAAGCCGATCCGGGTGATAGTGCTCGACACGCAGGTGTACTCAAATACCGGCGGTCAGGCGTGCACCAGCGGGTACACGGGCCAGGTGTCGGACATGGCCGGGTACGGAGACGCACAGCACGGAAAAACCGAAGTGCGAAAAGAAATGGCGCTCATCGCCCTCGCCCACCGCGGAGTCTACGTCCACCAGTCATCGCAGGCCTCGGCCTCTCACCTTGTAAGCGGAGTACTGCGAGGCCTCAACAAGAGACGACCGGCGATCTTCAACATCTACACTCCCTGCCCGGTCGAGCACGGACTCGCTGACGACTTGGCGACACGCGCGGCGCGCCTCGCCCTCGAGTCGCGCGCATTCCCGTTCCTCACATACGATCCGGACGCAGGACCGCTGTTCTCAAATGCGCTGACGCTCGACGGCAATCCCGCCCTGGAAGATCTCTGGCCCGCTTATACCCTCGAGTATGTCGATGACGAAGGAATGAGCCAGCGCATGGAACTGCCGCTGACGATTGCCGACTGGGCCGCCACCGAGGGCAGGTTCAAACGGCATTTCCACGCAGTGCCCGCCGACAAGTGGAACGAGGACATGGTTCCGTTCCACACCTTCCTCGAGCTGTCTCTCGCTGACCGCGAGGGGAAGACGCCGTTCATCTACACTCTCACGCCCGACAAGCGTCTGGATCGCATGGAAGTCTCGCCCGAGATCGTGATGCTCGCCGAGGAGAGGCTCCAGTTCTGGGGGCAGCTCAGGGAGCTCGCCGGGCTCGAGCCGTCCGCGACAGTTCGCGACAGACTGGTCGCACAGGTCGAGGCCGACTACGAGCAGCGCCTCGATCGGCTCCGCGCCGACTACGAAGGGAAGATGGCAGAATTGCGCGCAACGTATCCGCGCGCGATCGCCCGCCGCATGGCGGAAGCTCTGCTCAAGGGACCGAAGAGCGCCTCCGGTATCGACGACCTCTTGAGTCGCGTGGCGGCAACGCCCCTGGCGGTGAGTCCACCGCCGGCCGCCGCTACGGTGGCCACGGCTGCACATCCAGCTGTAGTACCAGTCGCTACAGCAAACCCTGCCACGGCCGCCGCCATCCCGACATCCACTGAGACTGCTGTCGCCACGAGCGCAGAAGTCGGCCTCTCGATGGATCCGTACATCGACTCCGAGCGCTGCACCACCTGCAACGAGTGCACAAACATCAACGGAAAAATGTTCGTCTACAACGCCGAGAAGCAGGCTGTCATCAAGGATCCGCGGGCGGGAACCTTTCAGCAGCTCGTTTTGGCGGCCGAGCGGTGTCCGGTCGGTATCATTCATCCGGGTACTCCAGTCAACCAGAAGGAGAAGGATCTCGAGAAGTGGGTCAAGCGCGCGGTTCCGTTCGGGTGATCCGCGCATGAGCATCTTCAATCGCCAGCCGCATTTCGATCACGGCGTGCATCCGCCGGAGCTCAAGGAACTCACGTCGCACCTGCCGATTCGCCGCATGCCGTACCCGGACGAAGTAGTTCTCCCACTCAGGCAGCATGCCGGAGCACCGGCCCGGCTCGCGGTACGGAAGGGCGACCGGGTGATCAGGGGTGACCTGGTCGGTGAGGCGTCCGGTTTCGTTTCCGCGCCGGTGCATGCCTCTGCATCCGGAACCGTCGTGGACATCGGACTGTGGCCGCATCCCGACGGCACGATGAGCGAGTCGGTGCGAATCGCGGTCGACCGCTATTCCCCCCAGGTGACCCGCCCGCGAATGGTGCCGCACTGGGAGGGACTCACTCCAAAGGAGATTGTCGCCGCCGTCCAGAATGCAGGCGTAGTCGGATTGGGCGGCGCGGCGTTTCCCACCCACGTCAAGCTCGCGCCGCCACCTGATGTCTCCGTCGAGACCATCATCCTGAACGGCGCGGAGTGCGAGCCATATCTCACCACCGATCATCGTATCATGGTGGAGTACCCGGAGCGCGTTCAGCTCGGTGCGCGCATCATGCTTTACACTCTGGGCGCGAAGCGCGTCGTGATCGGTGTCGAGCGCAACAAGCCGGACGCGATCGAGGCACTGCGCGCGACGCTACCCACGGATATCGATGTGTCGGTGCTGCCGCTCACGGTGAAGTATCCGCAGGGAGCGGAGAAGATGCTGATACACGCAGTCACCGGACGAGAGGTTCCATCGGGCAAGCTTCCCGTCACTCTCGGCGTCGTGGTGCAGAATGTCGGATCAGCGGCTTCAATAGGCGAGGTTTTCGAAACCGGCCTCCCGCTTCTCGAGCGGATAGTGACAGTCTCGGGACCCGGAGTGACCACCCCCGCGAACCTGATTGTTCCGGTGGGAACGAAGGTCTCGGACCTGCTCGAGATGTGTGGCGGCGTCACCGACGATGCTGCCGAGATCGTTTTCGGCGGGCCAATGATGGGGGTCGCGCAGGCTAACCTCGACGCACCGGTCATCAAAGGGACGACGGGCGTCATCGTCCTCACTTTCGCACAGGTCCCCGGCGCGCGATCCTATCCCTGCATTCACTGCGGGCGCTGTCTCGATGCGTGCCCGATGATGCTCAACCCATCGCTGCTCGGCGATCTCGCGCGGGTCGGGCGGTACGGCGAAATGGAAGCAGAGCATCTCGCCGACTGCATGCTCTGTGGATCGTGCACATACGTGTGTCCCTCCAACATCCCGCTTGCGCAGCTCTTTCTGGCAAGCAAGAGCGCGCTCAAGCGAGTCAAGGCGGGGGTTACTTGAACGCCAGCCGCCCGCTCGTCGTCACGGCATCGCCGCACCTCCGGAAGCGGGACAGCACGCCGTACATCATGTGGAATGTCGTGGCGAGTCTCGTTCCGATCGTCGGCGCGGCGGTGTGGTTCTTCGGGCCGAGCGCGCTGCTGGTTCTCGCGGCGTCGGTAGGTGGGGCCATCGCTACCGAACGGGCGTTCGGAAAGGGTGGAACTATCGCGGATGGATCGGCCGCGATCACCGGGCTGCTCCTCGGCCTGACGCTGCCGGCGGGAATGCCCCTCTGGATGGTCGTGCTGGGTGCCGCGTTCGCGATTGGATTCGGAAAGCTCATCTTCGGCGGCCTTGGCTATAACATCTTCAATCCCGCGCTGCTGGGTCGCGCGTTTCTGCAGTCAGCGTTTCCGGTGGCAATAACGACGTGGCCCTCGATGGGCGGAAGCTGGTGGTCACTCCGCGGCGACAACTTCGCCATCCCGCTGATGAGCCCCCGCGTCGCCGATGCACTGACGTCTGCAACGCCGCTCGGCTTGATGAAGTTCGAGCACAAGCCGACCGACCTCTGGAGTCTCATGGTCGGTACGACCAGCGGGTCGCTCGGTGAAACAGCGGGTATTCTCATCCTGGTATGCGGCGCGTGGCTGGCGATTCGCGGCTTTCTCAACTGGCGCATTCCCGTTTCCATACTTGCGACCGTCGCAGCGTTTGCGGCGGGGCTGCACGCGCTCGATTCCGCACGCTATGCGACGGCTCCTTTCATGGTGTTTTCCGGCGGGCTCATCCTCGGCGCCGTGTTCATGGCGACAGACATGGTGACCGCCCCGGTGACGAATGCCGGCCGGTGGATTTTCGGATTCGGCATCGGCATGCTCGTCGTCGTCATTCGCGTCTGGGGCGGACTGCCTGAAGGCGTGATGTACGCGATTCTGCTCATGAACGCGATGGTCCCCTTCATCAACCGCGCGACACAGCCAACTCCGTTCGGAGTGGGTCGCGCGAAGGCGGCCGCATGACCGAATTGAGCGGGTCGGGAATCCCGGTGGGCGGCGCGGAAAACGTTCCAGTACCGCCGCATACTCAGTCGTGGCGGCTTCTCCTGACATTAGGTGGCTCGGGGGCTCTCGCAGGCCTTCTTATCGTGCTCGCCTACAACGCGACGAAACCGAGGATAGATGCCCACAAGGCAGAATTGCTTGGCGCCGCGATCAAGGAAGTTCTCCATTCACCTCAGCGCACCGACACCATCTATCTCGTGAACGGTGCGCTCACCGACAAACCCTCTGCATCGGGGGACCGGGCGAAGCTCGAGCGCATCTACAAGGGTTATTCAGCGGACGGGCGGGTAGCGGGATACGCAATCACCACTTCAGAAGCAGGGTTCGCCGATCAGATAGGCCTGATCTTTGGCTATGATGCGGCGGAGAAGCAGGTTCTCGGACTCAAGATCGTATCGAGCAAGGAGACCCCCGGTCTCGGCGACAAGATCGAGCAGCCGGCGTTCAGGTCGCGGTTTCTGAAAAAGGTGGCGCCGCTCAGAGGAATAAAGGGCAAGCCGCCAGTTGGGGACAAAAGCGGGATCGAGATGATAACCGGCGCCACCATCTCTTCGCGCACGGTGATACGCGAGATCAACAACGCAGTGACTCGATGGCAACCCATGCTGGAGAAGTATGAGCGGGGATCGCGCTGATGCACGATGACATGCACGATGACATGCACGCTCACATGCACGGAACGCCCAGCGTTCCGACGCAGCCAGGCCCGGGCAAGGGTCCGAGCGCGGGAGACGATCTTCTCAAGGGGATCTGGAAGGAGAATCCAGTGCTCGTTCAGTTGCTGGGACTCTGTCCAACTCTGGCGGTCACCAACAGCGTCATGAACGCGGTGACGATGGGGCTGGCGACACTCTTCGTCCTCGTATTCTCCAGCCTGTTCGTCTCGAGCCTGCGGAAGCTGATCCCCAACGAAGTGCGAATCTCGACCTACGTGCTCATCATTGCGACGTTCGTGACGATCGCCGACATGTCGCTCGAAGCGCTGGTTCCGGAGACGCACAAAGCACTCGGCGCATTCATCGCGCTGATCGTCGTGAACTGCATTATCCTGGGAAGGCAGGAGGCTTTTGCCGCCAGAAACACGGTGTGGAGATCGGTTCTCGACGCTCTCGGCATGGGCGCCGGTTTTACGATCACACTCCTGATGATGGGCGTCGTGCGCGAGGTCCTTGGGTCCGGCACTATTCTCGGCGTGAGCGTATTCGGTCCGCGCTTCGAGCCATGGGTGATCATGGTGCTGCCCCCGGGTGGGTTTCTCACGCTTGGCGTGATTCTCCTGGCGCTCGGCTGGTGGCGTGAGATGCGCGAGCACCGGTCATCCAGCCGGATCGCTGCCCCGATGGAGGGAAAAGTCGCGTGATCGCCGATCTCCTCTGGATTTTCATCTCGTCGATGCTGGTGAACAACTTCACGCTCGTCCTGTTCCTCGGGTTGTGCGCATTCTTTGGCGTGACCAACAATGTCCCGACTGCGCTTCGCCTGGGACTCGCGAACCTTTTCGTCCTCGTACTCACCGCAGCGAGCGTGTCGGTGCTCAACTCTTTCGTGCTCGGCTCCGCGCCGTATCTGCGCCTTATCGCTTTCATAGTCGTGATCGCGTCACTCGTGCAGATCGTGGAGATGGCGATCAAGAAGCTCAGCCCCACGCTCTTTCGCGAGCTCGGCATCTATCTGCCGCTGATAACGACGAACTGCGCGATACTCGCGCTCGCGATCTTCCAGACCAACCGTGCCTACACGTTCATTCAGGGCCAGGTCTTCGCTCTCGGAGCAGGTGCCGGCCTCATTCTGGCGCTGACGCTGATGGCGTCCATTCGCGAGAAGCTTCAGTTCGCGACAGTCCCCGCGGTGGCGAAAGGGACGGCGATTGTTCTCATCATAGCGGGCAGCCTCTCGCTGGCGTTCATGGGGTTCGCCGGCCTGCTGAGCGGCGCATGATCGTATCGGCGATCATCGCGGCGGTAGTGGTGGGGGCGCTGTTTGTGTGCTTCACGCTCATCAGGCCGGTGCGGGACTGCTCCGGACACTGCGGATCCTGCACCGGCGCGCCCGATTGCGCCCTGAAGGAAAGGAGGGAGTGATGTCGGTCAGGGATTGTTGCCGGGATGTGTCGCGCCGCGAGTTCGTAGCGATCGGCGCCGGAGTATTCGTAGTCGCTTCGATGCCGCTTGCCGCCTCGCGGCGAGAGCGCCTCGTGCGGCGCACGATGCCGGTCATGGGCACGATAGCCGAGTTCGCGGTAGTGCATCGTGATGCGGCGAGCGCGCATGTGGCGATCGATGCCGCGATGGCGGAGCTCAACAGGATCGAGGCCTTGATGACTCGATTCAGATTCAGCTCCGACATCGGTCGAGCGAACAGGATAGCAGGCACACGCCCGGTACGAATCAGCGCTGAAACGGCTGTGGTCGTGGAGGCCGCGCTTCGGTGGGCTGATCTTTCCGGGGGCGCCTTCGACCCTGCCATCGGAGGAGCCGTGGCTCTGTGGGACGTGACGCATCGGCATGAGCCACCGGAAGGGACGGCCGTATCGCGGTATCGGGCGAAGTCTCTGTACCGCAAGGTGGAGCTCGGCACCAGCGGTCCTTCACCCGTTCTGGTCTATCACGATCCAGATGTCAGTATTGACCTCGGTGCAATCGCGAAGGGTTACGCCGTAGATCGCGCCGCAGGCGTGCTTCGCGATAGTGGCATTCGCGCGGCCCTCGTGAATGTCGGCGGAGATCTCTATGCGATCGGGTCGTCAGCCGACGGTTCGCCGTGGCGGATCGGAATTCAGGACCCCTCGGGTCGTGATGCTGTGATCGGAATCGTCGAGGTCTCGGATGGTGCGATCGCTACGTCCGGCACGTACTTACAGCGTTTCCGCTTCGGGGGGCACGACTACCATCATCTACTCGATCCATCGACGGGGGCACCACGCGAGACCCTCGTGCGAAGCTTCACGGTTCGGTCGGACAACTGCATGCATGCCGACGTCGCCGCGACAGCGGCGTACGGACTGACAGGCGAAAAGGCAAATGCACTTTTCGCGCGCTGTGCCCCAGGAACCGCAGTCGTTCGCATCGCCTGAGACCTGCGCATCTGACACTTTACGGAGGAATAATGCTCCCGCTGATGTACGCACTTCTTCTTTTGCTATTGTCACCGATGGCGCTGCTGGCCGCGCCCGAGGGGACGCTCGCCTCGACCACCGATCCCGTGTCGCAAGGGATTGTGGCGGTGATCATCGTGGCCGTTTTTTCCCTCCTCGCGATGGAGAAGGTGCACAGGGTTCTGGTGGTAATGGGAGCCGTATCTCTGATATGGGCGATCACCTATCTGACACCGTTCCACCTCATCTCGTTCGAGGGCGCACAGGAGGCGCTCGACTTCAACGTCCTCTTCCTGCTCGCCTCGATGATGGCGGTTGTCGGCGTGCTCAAGCAAACCGGAGTGTTCGATTGGGCAGTCGCGCGGATTCTCGACAAGGCGAACGGCGACGCGTTCCGCGTCCTCGTGCTGATCACCTGGTTCACCGCTGTTCTTTCGGCGTTCGCTGACAACGTCACCACGGTGATCTTCGTCGCACCGATGGCACTGCAGATGGCGCGGTCCATGAAGATCAATCCAGCGGCGTTTCTGCTTCCCGTGGTGATGGCGTCGAACGTCGGGGGAGCGGCCACGCTCATCGGGGATCCGCCGAACATCATGATCGGCTCCGGGGCCGGCCTCACGTTCCTCGACTTCATTCTCAATCTCTCGGCTCCCATAACCGTGATGATGTTCGTGCTTCCGTGGTACTCGAGTCGGTATTACAGATCCGATCTCAGCTCCACCAGGCCGGGACAGGGAGGCGTGGTCGAAGTTCCTCCCATTAGCGACCCACGCCTGCTCCGATGGGCACTCTGGATCAGCGGACTCATCTTCGTCGGATTCGTCACGCACGGCTGGACCGGCATGCCTACTTCCGTTCCGGCAACAATCGGCGCTGGCGCCCTCCTCGTCGTGCAGGACATCCTGTATCTCCGCGTCCACAAGCCAACTCACGAAGAGCGCCAGCATGGCCTTCTCTCCATCATCGAGAAGGAAATCGAGTGGCCGACTCTTTCGTTTTTCGGCTTTTTGTTCATTACGGTCGGCGCGGCTGTTCACACCGGCCTCATCGACACGCTTGCGCAAGCTCTTGGGCAGGCGATCCATGTGGGAAGCAGCTGGCTTGGCCTGAGCGGTCTCGGAACCCTGCTATTCGCGGCGATCATGATCGCGTGGGTGAGCGGGATACTCTCCGCGATCATCGACAACATTCCCTTTGTCGCGGTGATGATCCCGATCGTTCACCGCCTCATTCCTGGATTCGAGGGAGACACCACAGTCCTCTGGTGGGCGCTCGCTCTCGGCGCATGTCTCGGTGGAAACGGGACTGCGGTCGGCGCATCCGCGAACGTCACCGTTATCGGAATCGCCGAGCGCGCCGGCGTGCGGATCAGCTTCAAGGAATTCACCAGGTTCGGAGCTCCCGTAGCGGCGGCGACAATCGCGATCTCGTCACTGTACCTCGCGACTCACGTTTACCTCGGTTCGAAAGGCGCGCTCGTCGCGTGGCTTGCGGTGATTGCCGTTATCGTGCTCGTAAA
>JBKJRW010000009.1:0-4383 GCA_046593165.1 Gemmatimonadaceae bacterium | reverse complement strand
CAGGCAAAAGAGGTTTACACTCCGAAGAGCGTCATCCCTCACGCGGCGTCGCTGCGTCAGCCGTTAGGCCATTGCGCAAGATTCCCCACTGCTGCCTCCCGTAGGAGTCTGGGCCGTATCTCAGTCCCAATGTGGCTGGCCATCCTCTCAGACCAGCTACCCGTCGTCGCCTTGGTGAGCCGTTACCTCACCAACTAGCTGATAGGCCGCGAGCCCCTCGAAATGCCCCGGAGGTTTCCTCGAGTCCAAATGCCTGGTCTCGAGCGTATGCGGTATTACCCGGCCGTTGGGCCGGCTATCCCCCTCATTTCGGTAGGTTGCTCACGTGTTACGCACCCGTTCGCCGGTTGCCCATTGCTGGGCCCCCGTGACTTGCATGTGTTAAGCACGCCGCCAGCGTTCATCCTGAGCCAGGATCAAACTCTCCAATAGTTAAGAGATTTCGATTGCTCTCCGAACGCGGCTTTACCAGACGCATAATGCCTTCTGGCATCCACGTCCGGAATCACTTGTAATGTTTTCAGGTCTTACTCTCCCCGAAACCCTGAATGGCCTCGGATCATAGAGTTCGCCTCGCACATCACTTGATCTCAACTTCGATTTTCAAACAGCTTCTATCAACTTCCAGTGCCATTCTCTGGCAGCCTTCAATTCTACTAAATCGTTACGCGTTCGTCAAGCGATCCGCAAAACTTTCTGAATCTTTTTTCGACGCGCATTCCCCACAAATACCGACATCCAACCAATCGACGCCGGGATCGCATTCTACCCCGATACAACGCCAACTTCAACCCCACGACACATCATTTCCTGAACTTTCCCCAGACCCCTCCCTGCACCACGCCAACCATCCCACCCATATTACTGACGACGTGTCCAAGCCTCTCATCATCGGTATCGCGGGCGGTTCGGGAAGCGGCAAATCCACCGTAGCGCGAAACGTCGCCGACAACCTCGGCTCCCTTTCCGTCGCGTTCATCGACATGGACGCCTATTACCGCAACTTCACCGAGTTGTCTCTCGACGAGCGACGGCGCCTGAACTGGGACCATCCCGACGCCTTCGACTACGACCTGCTCACCGCACACCTCGAACGCCTAGCTGATCGCGAATCGATCGAAAAACCGGTGTACGACTTCGTTTCGCACCTCCGGTCGAGCGAGGTGGTGACGGTGGACCCGTCGGATGTCATCGTCATTGATGGCATCCTGTTATTCGTCGACGACCGCGTGCGGGATCTCTGCGACGTCAAGGTGTTCGTGGATGCAGATGCCGACATCAGACTCATCCGGCGCATCCAGCGCGATCTTTCGGCGCGCGGCCGCCCGCTCGAAGAGATCATCCACCAATATCTGTCCACCGTTCAGCCGATGCATCTGCAGTTCGTCGAGCCCAGCAAGCGCTACGCGGATATCATCGTCCCGCGCGGCGGGCACAACTCGGTCGCGATCGAAATGATCGTCGCAAAAATTCGCCAGCGACTCGGCTACTCCGCCTCGGGCCTCACTGCGCGATAGGAGTCTGCCGCCATTCGGAGACTGAGAAGCGCCGATGCGTCGAGGTCGAATTCCATGGCGAGCTCGCCGAGGCGATTGGGTGATCCCTTCCCAAGGCGCTTGGCGAGGCCGTCGCAGTTGGCGTGGCGGCGAATGTATTCCCGGCTCGCGTGCCATAGCATGTTCCCCTTATGCCACCACGCATCATCGGGCCGTGCACCGGTCTTTGCCGATACTTTCTCATAGCCGAGAATTGCGGTTCCAAGCACATCGTCGCACATGTAGGCCATCTCGAGCGCCGATCGCTGTTCGTCGTCGAGGGCACCTCTGTCGACAAGCTTTGCATAGCGCGTGTGCTGGCGATGGCACTCCGAAGCGACACGATACAGCATGTCGGCCTGCTGGAGGCAGGCATTGACGCGAGCGGGCATCAGCGCTTCAGGCCAAAGAGGCCGCCAAGGAAACTCGGCGACTTGCGATCGAGTTCTTCTATGATCTCGAGCTCACCCTTGTCGAGCCACATGCCACCGCATTCAGCGCACTCATCGATCTTCACGCCGTTGTGTTCGCGCTCAATCAGATCGACTCCGCATTTGGGACACTTGTTGAAGTGAGAGGTACGTTCGCGCTGATCCCTCTCCACGTCGAGCTTCGCGCGCCGCTCCTTCATCAGGTCGGCGTCCATGCGTGCGAAGTACTCGTCCTCGTTTCTGCTTGGTTTTTCTTCCGTCGGCATTCGATCCCCGGGTTCAGCGCCTGCGTTCTGCGGTTGCCCGCACTGGCGATAGGAAGTATTGTCTCGGCGGCGGTCAAACGGAAGTGCGCCAGTTGACCTCCAGCTTGGGGGCGCATCGGTTGTCATTCACCACGCGTGAGGGCTTGTTGGAGCGTCTGAGGTCGTCATACGAATTTCATCTCCAGCTCGAATCGCCCGTTGCATTTGTTCTGCGCGAGCGAAAGGCAATAGCGCTTTTCGGAACCGGGTTCTGCGTTCTGATGCTGGCCGCGGTAATGGCCGTCGATCCAGCCTTTTTTTATCCGCGGCTCCAGACTGACCCGCTCAATTATTATCTGAAGGCAAAGTGGCTTGTCGAGCACGGAACCACCGCGGCGCGGGCTGCGGTGAATACTCCTCCCTTCCCCTACGCGGCCATGCCGGGCGTGCTGCGGGCACCGATCATCGCGATGTTCGAGAACTTCGACGATCAGTTGCGCGCGGTGCAGATCGTGAACATCCCGATGGTGGCCGTGCTTGCGCTCATGTCGGCATACATTTTTTCCTGGAGTCAGCCGGCCCGCCGCCATTGGATGGTGATCGCTTTTGCCTTTGTGTTCACGCTCCTCAGTCCCGTCTGGGTAGCCAACATTTTTCTGCCCCTGGCCGACGCGCCGTACGCCGTTTTTTCGCTGGGCGCCCTGCTGTTGGTTATTCACCTGGTTTGCTCGCCGGGACCAACGCGCGATCAGTGGGGTGCCGTCGCGAGTCTCGCGATCATGTTCGGGGTTGCATTCATGCTTCGCTTCACGGGCCCGGTGCTGATCGTCTATGCGGCGGCTCTCGCGCGCGGCAGGTGGCGGAGCGGATCGCTGTCGCGAAGGGCGAAGCTTTCGGTGGCGGGGGGCACCGCTCTTTTCATGGTGATTCTTGTCACGTTCAACGGGGACGCGATTTTCGGGCGGTATTTCTTCGAGCCGCTGACGTTTCTGATCAAGGGCGACAAGTTCGGAATGCTGCTCAACGTCCTCAGCGTCGCCTTGCCGAGTCAGGTGATACCCAATTTTCAGCTTGGGTTTGTGCATCCGCCGATCAATGCTCATTACAGCACGACGTTCGCTGGCACCCCTGTAGATGCTGCGTGGATGGTTCTCGGCTTGTGCGTTTCCGCACTGATTGTTACCGGCATCTGGCAGGCGCGCGACAGATTTCTGCCCGAGATCCTTTACGTTCTTGTGCCACTTCCTCTCCTCGGCCTCGTTCTTCCGAGCACTACGCGCTACATGATGTCGTACCAGCCGTTCATCTGGATCTTCTTCTATCTCGGCGCAGAGCGGGCGGCGCGCGCGGGCGGACCCAGGCTCGCGTCCATGGTAAGGAGGCGCACGACCATCGCGGCCCTGGCGGTGGCTGGTCTGGCCGGGGTGGTCGGTCTCAGGTGGTGGCGGCTTGCGGGCACTGCGTCCGAGCGTGTTCTCGCGGTACATGTGACCGACGCTCCGCGCTACATCTCGGACGTGAGCAATACCTTTCGCGGCCTGAGGCGGTTTCTCGAGTCACTGCCACGCGACAGGTCCCTTTTGATCGGCGATGGCGGGACGACGGGCAGGTGGAAGCTGATCGCCGGGCTGGACTACTATTATCCTGACCCCTCACTTTCCGGTGTCGTCAACGAGAAGGACGTCTATCTCGTGACAGAATGCGGGACCCTCGAGGTGTGTCAGAGCTGGGAATTCTACGCGGATCTCATGCGGTCCCGGGTGACAGCGTTCGGCGAGTTTGAATTCGAGACCGTTTACGCCTCCGCCTCGAAGCGAGCACGAGTCGAGGTTTTCAGGATTCGTTCCGGCGACTCGCTGGCGCGATCGCGGTGAACAGCTCGCAATCCACGTTCGATTTTCACGCGGGTTTGGAGGGACCGGGGGCTTTCATCCGTCGGGAGCGACGTGTGATCGCGGTGTGCTGTGTGGTCTTTGCCGGCATCATGCTCGCCGCCTCGCTCTCGGTAGACCCGGCCTACTACTATCCGCGCCTGGTCACGGATCAGCTCCTTTACTACCTGAAGGCGCAGATGTTCGTCGCGCACGGCACCACGGCGGCTCGCGCAGCGATAAATGTTGCGCCATTCGAATACGCAGCCGCACCCGGGCTTTTGCGTGCGCCCCTGATGTT
>JBKJRW010000040.1:0-7903 GCA_046593165.1 Gemmatimonadaceae bacterium | reverse complement strand
GGTTAAGTTCCTAGGTGCCCTTCTCAAAACTCGACCTCGATCCCAGCCTTCTCCAAGGACTGAAGGAGCTTGGATTCGTGCGCCCGACGCCGATCCAGGCTGATGCCATACCTCCCGCGATGCAAGGCAAGGACGTTCTTGCGTGCGCGTCGACCGGGAGCGGCAAGACCGCCGCTTTCCTTCTGCCGATTCTCAACAAGCTGATTGATCGGCCGCGCCGCACTACCCGCGCGCTGGTGCTCACGCCGACACGAGAGCTGGCCGCCCAGATCGTCGAGCAGCTCGACGCAATCGCCACTCATACGCCCGTGACGGCGGCCGTGATCATCGGCGGGGTGGGAATGGGCCCGCAGGAGCACGCGTTCCGCAGCGGAACCGACGTGCTCGTCGCGACGCCCGGCCGACTGCTCGATCACATGCGGTCGTCATACGCAAAGCTCGACAAGATTGAATACCTCGTGCTCGACGAAGCCGACCGCATGCTCGATATGGGATTTCTGCCCGACATCAGGAGGATTCTCAAGGAGATCCCTCTGAAGCGGCAGACTCTGTTCTTCAGCGCGACGATGCCTGGCCCGATTGCAACGCTGGCCAGCCAGATGCTCAAGAACCCGGCGACGATCAATCTTGGCCGAGCCTCGATCCCGCCAACGGGCATTACGCAGGCATTGTATCCGGTGCCGCAGGAACTCAAGTCGTCGCTCTTCCTCGAGCTGCTCAATCGCGGCGACATGAAGGAAGCGCTCGTCTTCACTCGTACGAAGCACCGTGCCAACCGCCTTGCCGAGTTTCTGGCGAGAAACGGAATCAAGTCAGAGCGAATTCATGGCAATCGCTCGCAGAGTCAGCGCACCGAAGCGCTTGCCGGCTTCAAGAGCGGGAAGTACCGTGTGCTTGTCGCGACAGACATCGCGGCACGGGGCATCGATGTCGAGGCGCTTGGTCACGTCGTCAACTTCGACGTTCCGCCCGCGCCGGAGGACTACATCCACCGTGTCGGAAGAACGGGCCGTGCCGAGATGAGCGGAGAGGCGTTCACGTTCTTCTGTCCCGATGAGGAAGCCGACATCAAGAGCATCGAGCGCGCGATCAACAAGCGTCTTCCGCGCGTCACGCTCGAAGGGTTCGACTACAAGGCGCGCCCGCAGCAGAGGTTCGAGGTTCCGTTGGCAGAGCGAATCGCGGAAATCAGAAAGAAAAAAGCGGAGGATCGAGCGCGAAGTGCGGCAAAGGCAGCGAGACGCGGTGGTGGTGGGGCAAGTCAATCTCAATCGAAATCGCCGGCCAGCCGTGGCTCAACAGGCAAACCGGCAAGACCCGCGAGTGGCGGTCGATCATCCAGTACCTCGACCTCAGAGTCCCCCTACACGGAGTCGCCGGGAAACCGTCCGCGTGGCGCGCGACCACGGAACGAGCAGGGCGGCGGTCGTGCGGGCGGGCCGCGAAGGCCGAGGCCGACGCGATAGGGCTAACCGCCGGAAATCCGGCGGCCTTCTTTTGTGGGTGAAAAAGCCTAGGGGCCCGGTCAGTATCGCGCTATCTCGCGATACGCCTTCTTGAACGTCTCCACCTGCGGCAGAATCGCGTCCTCTAACTGAGGCGCGTATCCCACAAAAGTGTCGGTTGATGCAACGCGCTGCACCGGCGCGTCGAGCCACGCGAAGCACTCGTCTGCAATGGCAGCCGCTATCTCGGCCCCGTATCCCCACGAGAGAGAATCCTCGTAGGCGACTATCACCCGCGACGTCTTCTTCACTGACTCGAATACCGTCTCGCGGTCCCAGGGACTGAGGGTTCGCAGGTCGATCACCTCGACCGAGATCCCCTCGTCGGCGACCGCATTCGCGGCCGTAACGGCCCGTTGCAGCGTCGCCCCGTACGTAACGAGCGTGACATCCGTCCCCTCGCGTACAACCTTGGCCTTGCCGAACGGAATCATGAAGTTCGGGCCAGGATTCGCACTCTTGTTGTAGGTCTGCCGGTACAGATGCTTGTGCTCGAGGAAAATCACCGGATCCTCGCAGCGGATTGCGGTGCGCAGCAGGCCGCTCGCATCGAGCGCGGTCGCGGGACACACGACGCGCAAGCCGGGGCAGTGAGTGAACAGTGACGCGCCGGTCTGCGAGTGATAGATCGCTCCCCTGATGTAGCCGCCGTACGTCGTACGAATGACAACGGGCGCGGCAAAAGCGTTGTTCGACCGCCAACGCATCGTCGCGAGCTCATCCCTGATCTGCATGTACGCCGGCCAGATGTAATCGAAAAACTGGACCTCGACTACAGGCTTGAACCCGCGAATGGCGAGGCCAATTGCACGCCCTACAATGTTCGCTTCGGCAAGCGGTGAGTTGTACACGCGGGCGCTGCCAAATTCCTTCTGCAGTCCCCACGTCACCTTGAACACGCCGCCCTTGCCCTTGACCTTGTCGAGATTCTCCTCGCGCGAAACGTCGGCGACGTCCTCGCCGAACATCAGAATCTTCGGATCGCGACGCATCTCGTCCTTCATGCACGCATTGAGCAAGTCCACCATCGTCGTTGGATCACCGGTGAACTTCGGATCGTCCTCGGTGTCGAACTGCTCGCCGGTGGGATCCACGTCTGGTGAGTAAACGCCGAAATACACGGTGTCCGCGCCGGGCTGTGGTTGCGCAAGCGCATCGTCGGTCGCGGCGAGAACAACGGCATCGACCTCTTCCAGAAGCTCCTTGATTCCCGCCTCGGTCGCGTGCCCTTCGTCCACAAGCCACTTCGGGAACAGCTTGATCGGATCCCGGGCCGCATCTGCTTCGCGTTCCGAGGGCGGCCGGTACATCGTCTCGTCGTCGGATAACGAGTGCGAATAGGGGCGAATCACCTTTGCATGCACGAGCACGGGCCCCTTCCGGTCGCGCGCGTACTGCACCGACCGCGTCATCACATCGTAGCTCGCGAGAAAATCGCAGCCATCAACCTCCTCGATGTGGAAGTTCGGAAACGACCGCACGAGCTTGGAGATAGACCCACCGGCGGTGCTGACCTCCACCGGAACAGAGATCGCGTATCCGTTGTCCTCGACGAGATAAACGACAGGCAGCTTGAGGTTGGACGCTGTGTTGAGCGATTCCCAGAACTCACCTTCGCTGGTCGTTCCGTCGCCGGTCGTCACGAGGGCGACCTCGTCGTCGTGAAATCCTTCGGTGATACCGAGCAAGCGAGCGCGAAGCGTGGCTTCAGCAGTGCCTACGGCCTGGAGAAACTGCGTGCCCGTCGGCGACGACGCGGAAACAATATTGTAATCCTTGTGACCCCAGTGGCTGGGCATCTGGCGCCCACCCGACGCAGGATCCTTTGCTGCGCCCACTGCCTCGTAGAGCATCTCGGCCGCTGTGACTCCGAGCTGAAGGCAAAGCGCCCTGTCGCGATAGTAGGTGTAGAACCAGTCGTATGACGGCTTCAGCACCATCGCCGCAGCGGTCAGAATCGCTTCGTGGCCAGCGCCCGAGATCTGAAAGAAGATCTTGTTCTGGCGCTTGAGCTGCATTTCCTTGTCGTCCAACCGGCGCGACAGGAGCATATTGCGATAGGCGCCGACGAGGGCCTCGGACGAAAGTGCCGAGCTCGGGGACGTCGATGTTTTTCGATCTGGACGTGTTGTGGTTGCCATCTGGTCTGCTTGAGGGGTACGCCGCTAATTATAGTTGTCGGCTAAGGTGGCAGGCTATGGTTGAGGTGAAGTCTCATGTGTCTTTGTCAAACGGGGATCACATAATGCAACTTCTAAAGTTTGGCGCCGCGATATTGGCGATTTGTCTGGCTGCGGGCTGCTCGACAGCATCGCTTCCCCCCGATGAGGCGGCGCCAGGTAGCAAGACCGGCACCAACGCAGGTGCAACCACGCCTCAACAGTCCGACTGGAGCGCCATCGAGAAGCTGGAAGTTCAGGCTAAGGCGATCGCAAGGGTCGAAGGCTGCCAGGCGTCGCTCGACTGTCGCTCGGCCCCGGTGGGGTCGCGGGCGTGCGGCGGTCCCCGCTACTACATACCGTGGTGTGCCAAGACCACCGATTCGGCGGCCCTGTATCGAAAACTGGCCGAGGTCGCGAAGGCTGAGCAGGACTACAACAAGAAGTATCAGCTCATGTCCACCTGTGAGTTCCGGATGCCTCCAACAGTAGAATCATCGGGTGGTTCCTGCGTGGCGAGGTAGCATGTGCCGTCCCGGTCGTGTATGGATTGCGGATGAATGATGCGGAACACGAAAACATCAGCTATACTCGTCGCGCGTTCCCGATCCTAAAAACTCGACTGGAGATAGTGACATGAACCTCGTTGCGCGCGTTAAGGGCCTGCTCACTAACCCCCGTCAGGAGTGGGCCGCGATCGATACGGAACCACTCAACGTCGGCGAGCTCCTCGTCAGCTACGTTCTGCCGCTGGCAGCGATCGGTCCCATCGCCAGCATTATCGGCTGGTCTGCATTCGGATTCGGCGGACTCTTCCGCCCGTCGATCGGAAGCCTGATTGTCATGGCGATCGTGTCGTACATCCTCACTATCGTCGGCATCTTCGTTCTCGCGTGGGTGATCAATGCCCTTGCTCCAAATTTCGGCGCAACGCAGAGCATGCCGCAGGCGACCAAGGTGGCCGCTTACTGTTCTACCGCAGCGTGGGTAGCGGGCATCTTCAATATCGTTCCGATGCTGGGGATTCTTGCGATCATCGGCGCCATCTACAGTCTCTACCTGCTCTACCTGGGCCTGCCGGTGCTGATGAAAGCGCCGGCGGACAAGGGGATGACCTACACCATCGTAGTCATCGTCGCGATGGTCATCCTGTACGTCGTTATCGGCGCGATCGCCGGCGGCATGAGGATGTTCTAGGCCGTCTCGCAAAGGGCGTCACGGAGCACGTGCCTCCGTGACGCGGTACTCAGTAGTCTACTGGCCTGAGGTAAGCTTCACCGATAGCGCTATGGCTCACCATTGCGACAGTGGGCAGCTTCCGCTTCCAGTGCGTGCGTGAGAGGCGCTTGAACACGAGCTCGACTTCTTCGCTCGTGAAGCCGTGCTCGGCTACGTCGGCAGGCGTGTACCCGTTGATGAGCCAGTTGAGAATCGCGTCGGCGCGCGCGTAGCTCAACCCGAAGTCTCCCTCATCTGTCTGGCCCGCGATCAGATCGGCCGACGCAGGCTTGTCCACTATCTCGCTCGGTACTCCAAGGTGTCTCGCGAGAGCCCACACCTGCGTCTTGAACAGGTCGCCCAATGGATTTATCGGCGGCGAGTCGTCAGCATGCCATGTGAAGTACCCGAGCAGGCGCTCGGTCTTGTTACCCGTTCCCAGAGGAAGAGCGTTGTGCGCGGCAGACTGGTCGAAGAGCGCGATCATGCGCGTGCGAGCCATCACGTTACCCCGGCGCGCGGGGTCTGCGCCCGGCTCCTGGGAGAGATATCCGTCCACGGCCGCGCTGATATCGATAGTTCGGCCCTCTATTCCGAGGGCATCGATCACCAGTGCCGCGTGCGCGAGCGAATCCGGGCTCGATGTACGATACGGGAGGCGAACCCCGACTACGTTCGACGGTCCGAGCGCGCGCGCAGCGAGAAAGGCGGTTACGGCGGAGTCCACCCCGCCCGAAATGCCAATCACTCCGCGCGTGAAGCCACGCTGATTGAGCTCCTCTCGTAGAAACGACACAAGCCAGTCCGCGGTCAATGCGGGATCGATGTCGAGAGTCGGAGGGCCAAGCACGGAAGCTGGGGCCGAGACCACTTCGATCCGCGTCGATTCGATGGGCGAACCAGCACTTCCGATCGTCGCGTTTGCCTTCGTCGATTTTCCGGCCCCGCTCCGCGACGGCTGCCCGGAAACAATTCCTTCCGGCGACGAACCATTGCTGGACGGCGGATCGTAAGCGAGTGGAAGAGGCTCATTCAACTGGATATTGCCGATGGTCTTCACGATGTGCGGCAGCATCGTCTGAAGATCGGTGAGGAGCGGCATCTCCACCCGGGCCCTGGTGAGTTCGGCGGTGTCGAGCGTCACGGTGGCGATCGCCTCTTCCCAGAGCGGAGCGCGGAGCTTTACGTCGCCGCGCGGTCCGGCTACAACTGATCCACCAGAAAATGTTTTCCCGCCTTCGGCGCCGACGAGTTGCACGAGACTTGTGAACACGCCGTGCTCCGAGGCGATATCGCGGGCCAGCCGTTCCCACCGTTCGAGACTGGCGGGGCCCGGGTGCTCGTCCTTTCGCGGAAACAATCCACGCGCGGGCGATGCAGAGGGGATGAAGATGATCTGCGCTCCATCCAGCGCGGCAACTGTCCCTGACAGGCTGTGCCAGGCGTCCTCGCAAACGAGCATCGCCGCACGGCCCCAGCTCGTGTCAAAAGCGCGAATCTCGAAGCCGCGATCGACAAACCGCTCTTCGTCGAACAATCCGTACGTCGGAAGAAAAACCTTCCTGTGCACATGCCGCACGATCGGCGCGTCTCCCCCCAGCGTCACGTAGAGCGCACTATTATAGATGGAGTTGTTCCATATCTCATAGAAGCCGAGGCCGACGTCCATCGGCTCGAGAGAGGGAACAGCAGCGCGGTACTGCGCGTCGAGGTCGCGGGCGAGCGTGCCAGCGGTGACGGCGTGCTCGCGGACTCCGCCTTCGAGGAAGTATCCACTCACTGCAGTTTCGGGGAGGAACGCGACCTCGGGTCTCGGGGTCAGTGTATCGAGCTGAGCGAAAATTCCGCCCAGCCGCGCGAGATTGCCGGCGTAGTCGCCCTTTCGCGGCTTGAACTGTACGATTGCCAGGTGCACGGATTGATGCATTACACTGAACTTGCCATGGGCCGATTGCGCGGGCAACGGGTGACACTCGTTGTGATCGCTGGCCTGCTGGTTTCTACGTCTGCGGCGTCGGCTCAGGCGAGGCCGTCGGGCGAGGCATGGCGCATCGTGCCACAGCCTCAGTCGTCGCAGATTCTCGCGCGCGACGGATCGCTCATCGGCGAGGTGGGAACGCAGCTTCGGAGGAGCATTTCGATTCGCTCGCTGCCCAGGTATGTCGGGCAAGCATTCGTCGCCGTCGAAGACCAGCGTTTCTATCAGCACGACGGCGTGGACATGGTCGGAATCGCAGGCGCGATCAAGGACAACATCCTCGGCGACCGGCGCGGGGCGAGCACAATTACGCAGCAGCTCGTGGGCAACATGCACCCCGACATCATTGACCGCCGCGACCAGAGCCTTGGGCGTAAGCTCCGTGAGCAAACGGCGGCGCGCGAGATGGAAAAACGCTACAGCAAGGAGCAGATCCTCGAAGCGTATCTCAATCAGATCGGATTCGCGCACGGCTGGTACGGAATCGAGACGGCGGCAACGCACTATTTTGGGAAGTCCGCATCGAGGCTGACACTTGCCGAGGCGGCTACTCTGGCTGCGATGCCGAAGGGGCCGGAGATCTACGAGCCAGTGAAGTTTCCCGCGCGGGTGAGAGAGCGGCGCAACACCGTGCTCGCTCTCATGGCTCAGCAGGGTTTTGTCACGTCGGGCCAGGCGCGCGCCGCGCAGGTGACACCGCTCATCACCGCACCAGACTACGGCATGTCCACCGTGGCGCCGTACTACGTGGATGTCGTCAAGATCCAGGCGCAGCGCGCCGGCGTTCAGTTGACTCAGGGCGGATTCCGCATCTACACCGCGCTCGACCCCGCGCTTCAGACATCCGCGGTCAGCGCGCTCGCCGAGGGTGTCGCCGAAGTGGAGGCGCGTGCGGGCTACAGTCATCCCACAACCGTCGGCGGCGGGAGGGAGTCGCAGTATCTGCAGGGACTGGTGGTCGCGATGGATCCGACGACCGGCGATGTGCGGGCTCTCGTCGGGGGTCGCGACTACAAGGAGTCGCAGTTCGACCGGGCGATCGA
>JBKJRW010000007.1:0-4289 GCA_046593165.1 Gemmatimonadaceae bacterium | reverse complement strand
GGGCCGTGGTGGGATCCCGCAAACACGGGAAACAGAGGCACTACGGATACCCGCAACGGTACGATCTACGACCGCGACGGAAGGGTATCCAGCAGTTCGCGCGCCGATGGGCAATGGCGCCGACAGGCCCGTGATCGAAACGGGAACTACATCTATGTCCGCACGCGCTACGACTCGAACGGCAATCTGATTCAGGAGCGTGCGCGCCGTGACTCGTTTGGACGCTACCGCGTGATCGACAGAAGGGTTATTCGGAACGTCAACGACCGCCGTCGCGACAATGACAGGCGTCGCGACAATGACCGCAATAACGATGGGTGGGAAGATCGTCGCGATCGCAACGACCGTTGGGAGCAGAACGGCGGTCACGACAACGGCCGGCATAACGGTCAGTACAAGGATAAGAACAAGAACAAGGGCAAGGGCAGAAACCGGTAGATCTTTTTTTCACGCCGTTTAGCCAAGGCCCCGGGTGGAGTGACTACTCTCCACCCGGGGCATTTTTTCCGGCACCGGTCAAGGCTCCAGTATCCTATTCGCCCCGTTTCTTGCAACTTCCAGTCTGATGCGAAACGTACGCGACCAGTTCCTGCCTCCCGATCACGCGGCGTTCGTTGCCGCGGAGCCTCTCACCGGGCGCATCATCGTGATCGCCCCCACCCGCGCCGCATGCGAGACAATCGAGCTCGCGCTTGCACTCCACATCGAGACCGTGCTCGAACAGCAGCATGGACAGGAGATTCGTGACCTCGCCGCTCGGGGAAAGGGATTTGGAATCGTGGCAGGCACGGGCACGGGCAAGACGCTCTCCATACGCCCTATCGCGGAAACGATACTCGCCACCACCGACTTGCGTGTCGGAGTCGTCAATCGCGAACGAGAGGCGACCCCGGAAACTCCGACATGGAACGTCATCATCGTCACGACGGGCATCGCACGCCGGTGGTTCCAGGACGGCGATATCCTTCGCTCCGACACGCTCCTCGTGGACGAAATCCACCAGACATCGGCCGAGCTGGAGCTCTGCCTCGCACTGGGCAAGCGCGTCGGATGCCGCTTCATCTGGCTTTCGGCTACAGTCGATCCAACGTTCTACGCCAATTACCTCGAGGCCGCCGCGGTACTTCAGAGCTATGCGTTCGACCCCGCGCGCGCAGCCGACGTCAAGGTCATCCGCAAGGACCCCCAGGAATTCCTCGACGACAAGTTCCTGCTGCGCGTCATCAAGGAGAAGCGCGGCGTCGGAATGTTTCTTCCCACCCGGGCCGGTGTCGAAAACGCCGCTGAGCAGGTGTCGACGCAGTATCCGCGAATCAATACGGCATACTACCACGGCGGCGAGCCAATTCGCGTCATTCGGCCGTTTTTGGAAAGCGGAGGGAAAAAGCCCTACTTCCTCGCAATGACAGCGGCGGGCCAAAGCGCCCTCAATGTGAAGGGCCTCGACACCGTGGTCATCGACGACACCCGGTTCGGCAACATCATCGACCGCGGCAGAAACGTCCTCACCCGCCTTCACCTCGGCGCCAATGAAATACTGCAGATGGCGGGGCGTGTTCATGGACGCGTCGAAGGCGGAAGGGTGTTCATCCTTTCTGATCGAGACATTCAGTTCGAGACACTGAAGCCGACCGCACCCGAGTTTCAGCTCGCCGGGGACTCTGAACGTGTCGCCCTGACATGCGCCGACCTGGGCGTCGATGCGGCTGCCCTTGAACTCCCGGTGCCGCTCGACCGCATCGCCTATCGCAAAGCGGTTGCGATGCTCGAGCGTCGCGGCATCATCGAGAACGGACGGCTGTCAACGTACGGCAAGGCGGTTGAGGCTCTTCCGGTGGACAGATCATGGGCGGAACTGCTTGTGAATGGAGACGACGAGCTCGTCCCATATCTGGCGGTGATGAGTTCAGTGGAATCGCTGCACCGCATGACGCGCGAGGAGCGCGATCTCGCTGGACTTGTGATTGCGGGCAGCGATCACCTCACCGCGTACAATCTCTACGCTGAGGCGTTCTCGAAGTGCGGACACATCGGTGAGGTATATGGGCTGCCGCGGCACCTGTTCAGGGAAGAGATCGAGGAATGGGCTGAGCGTCGTGGAGTTCTTGTGAAGGCGATCGAGGATGCTGCGCTGGGAATGGCGAGCGTGTTTCGCGGTGTGGGGATTGAGCTGCCGTCGAGGATGCCGATAGCGCGCGACCATATTCTCAGGAAGTTTGCGGAGCTACTCGCGCGGTTCATGCCGCTCGATCTCGTGATCGACGAGCAAACTCCGGATGGCGGTGAGGCGCGCGTGTCGAAAACGAGTGTCTGCGGAAGCTGGGGAGCGATCGCGGGAAATCTGCGCTATTTCGCCGACCGTTCCGGCAATCCACGAGCGGGCATCGAAGGCACGCAGATCCCGATGCAGCTTATTCGGAAATATTCGACACGAGGAATTTCCGACATCGCGTACGACGCGCGTCACAAGGGCGGACAACTCGTGATTCAGCGGACGCTCGAGTATTTCGGGTTCGAGCTGGACCGGGAAATCGAGATCATCGACGAGTTTCCACCGGAGCTGGCACCAAAGATCCGGCACGCGTTGGCCGAGGCGCTGGCGCGGGGGCAGGTTCGACATCCGGCGGTTAAGCGAAATCGCGTAGCGATTGAAGAAATCCGGCAGGCGTGGCGTAAATCGGGCGGGCAGACGCCGCGATTCGGACTGAGTGATCTGACGCGTTGGTACGAGGATCGCATTGCGGATATTGGCTCGATCAACCAGCTCCGTGATACGCCTCTGCATCTCGATCGTGACGAGATCGTTCCGCGCGAAGTGCGCGCTCGGTTCGCGCATCTGCCGGAGACTGCAGTCATTCGTGATCGCGAGGTAGACGTCGAGTATGACGTTGAGGATCCGGATGGAACACCGTTCGGCATCGCGCGCCTCCGGATTCCCGAGAAGCTGGCTCGCTCGATTGCCGAGGCGGAGCTGCCAGTTCTCGATCGTCCGCTGCGGTTCGTGGTGATTCGCGGGCAACGGGGGGCGGTGCGCGCCAATACACTCGACGAGTTGCAGGAGATGCTGGAGCGGCCGTGGTCGCCTGATGAAGTCAACGAGCCGGGCGAGTTCAGCGAGCATGGCTCGCGACAGGAGCGACACGCTCGTGACCTTGCCGGCAGGCAGCGGAATGGCAAGGGTGCGCACGGCCGTGGCGGGAAGGGTTCCGGAAAACCGGGGCGGGGTGGGGGATCGCGCCGTAAATTCCGCGGACGATGACGACAGAATTTCGGAAGCATTTCGCGGAGCACCAGAGGGTTGTGCAGGAGAGTTTCGACGCGCTCGAAAGCGCGTCCGAGGCTGCTTCGCGCGCACTTGTGGCGGCGCTTGTCGCGGGCAACAAGGTGCTGACGTTCGGCAATGGTGGAAGTTCTGCCGAGGCGAGTCATTTCGCCGAGGAGCTGGTGGGTCGATTCAGGAAGACGCGGCGGCCGTTCCCTGCGTTGTCGTTGTCGTCGGATTCATCGACAGTGACGTGCATCAGCAACGACTTCGGGTACGAGGCTCTTTTCGAGCGTCAGGTAGAAGCGTTTGTGAAGCCGGGCGATGTTGCGGTCGCGCTGACGACGAGCGGAAAATCGGAGAACGTCGTGCGGGGTTTAAGGGCTGCCAGGTTTGCCGGAGCCGTGACAATCGCGCTCACTGGTGGGGCTGGAGTTACTGGTGCGGATGCCGATTACGTGGTTGCTGTGCCCAGTACTGACTCAGCATTGATTCAGGAGGTTCATCTCATGCTGATTCATGTATGGTGCGCAGCGGTGGAGGAGTCGGCTGGAGGCGCGGAGTAAAGCTTTTTCACGCCACGATTTTGACCTCGACAGCTCGGAGCTGAAAAGCCCCAGCCGATAGCACGAGTTTTTCATGGGGTGACAGTCTCCGCAGTATGTCCACCCTCTTCGGACCCTTCCGCACTCTCGACAGGCTCCCAACTCGACAATGCGTCTTCCTTGTAGCTGAGCCATCCAGCCGATCCGTCCACGACGAGCTCGACTTCCGTTCCAAATGGCAGCGTCAGGTTGGGTACCTCATGACCCGCAGGAAAATCCATCAGGATCGGAATGTCGAGGTCGGAGAGAAGGTCGAGCAGAAAATCCTCGAACTCATCTTCTTCCGACCGGTCGAGCGAGAGCTGGCCGAAGACGACTCCGCGAACGTTCTCGAGGAAACCCGCGGCGCGGAGGTGAACCAGCCGCTCGTCGGCCACCGACATAGGGTCGTAGGTCTCCTCGAGAAAAAGAATCGAGTCGCG
>JBKJRW010000032.1:0-18244 GCA_046593165.1 Gemmatimonadaceae bacterium | reverse complement strand
GGTTCCGGAGATGATCGAGATTGCCGGCGGCGTGGATCCACACGGGCGCGCGGGTGCCGATTCGGTGCGAATGACGTGGGAGGCGATTGCGGAGTCGTCGCCAGAGATTGTGATCGTTGCCCCCTGCGGCTACGGATTGGCGCAGGCGATCGAGGCTGCTGGGCAGATACCTCTGTTTCCCGACTCCCGGATTATTGCGGTCGATGCGAATGCTTATTTCGCGCGGCCCGGCCCGAGGGTGGCTGAAGGCGTTGAGCTGTTGGCGCACCTGTTTCACCCCGATCTCTTTGAGTGGCCGCACGATCTAATACCGTGGGTGGAAATGCCGATTCTGAGCGTTCAGGAGTACGTCGCGTCCCTCCCCGACCGGGACACCCGGAGCCCGGAAGAGATACTCGGCCACGATGACAACGGCCTCCCCGGCTGATGGTCATCGACACATCAGCGCTGCTTGCGCCGTTGTTCGGCGAACCGGAAGCCCGAGCGATTGCCACCGCCCTTGTGGTCGATAGCGTTCGACTGGTGGGAGCGCCGACGGTGGTTGAAGCAGCTGCGGTAATGCTGGCTCGCAAGGGCAACGCTGGCGAAGTCGCGCTCGACGCACTGTTTCAGGTGCTGGCACCGCTGTCGTGGAGATGACCCATCGCCCAGTTTGCCCGACCCCGCACTTGCAGTCAATCAATTCGATGGCCCCACGCGAGTGTTTCTGAGATTTCCGTAGAAAAAAAGGGAAGGGTTACTCAGTTGAGCGGGAATGTGGACCTTTTAGCCCTCCCGGTGCCGCTGCCACCGGTTCCGAGGGCGGCTCGCAGACCCGACGAAGACACCTGTCGCCACCCCCCAAGGAATTCCGGGAGGTGATATAGAATGCGCATCTCTCTGTATAGAATGCGCATTCATTGATAGAGAATCGACATTTCTTTTTGCCATCTTGCTAGTAGGTTGAAATCCAAAGGCCACTTGCAGCGTGGTGCGGCATGGCAAAACGATGGGAGATCACATGAAAAACGGCCGACTTTTGATCCTAGTGTTCGGGCTCTCGGCATGTTCTGAAGATCCGCTACCAACCGCGTCTCAAAAACTTATGGAGCCCCCACCACCAAGGTTGGCGACGGTTTCCGTGTCCAATGTTGCACAGCTCAGGTCAGCTGCAGCGAATGCAGTGTCAGGCGATGTGATCTGGCTCGCGGACGGGACTTATCAGTTGGATAGCCCCATTGTCATTCAGAACAAGAGCAACCTGTACATTCGCGGGGACGCCCCTGGCCAAGCGATAGTGAAAGTGTCTTCAGGGGTCAAGTATGCGTTCTCTTTGGGAGCGAGCCTAGACACGCTTGACTTCGGGCATTTTACCATCGAAGGAACGTTACCTCTTTCCATCAATACGCACGCTATCGCCAGCAACGAGAACCGCAGTACGTTGAAACACGTAACAATTCAAGACATGGAGATCAAAGACATCTCAGTCGGTATCAGCGTTGTCGGCGCGAACAATAGCTCTGCTTGCGATGGTGTTGATATCTACAACAATGTCCTCACGAATATCCAAGATTGGCCGCATCTCGACAACGGGAATAACGTAACGTCCGGAACTGCATACGGAATTCATACTTCCGATTGCACGAACGTTCAAATATTCGACAACGTGATTACGAATGTCGATCGCCACTCAATCTACGTCGCCGGCACACCTACTGACGTGTCCGCGCCCAACGTCAAAGTCGAACAAAACCTTATAATCGACCACGGGCAGTCTCCGAGTTCTGGGTTTGCTAGTACCAACTTTGCAGCGCTTGTGGTAGCTCGCTCCCGCGGTGTTGCTGTAGCAAACAACGTGATCATCAATCCTTACAACACAGCGCTCTCGGTGGAGAAAGCTTATGAAACAGAGGCTGTTCCAGACCCGGAGAACATCAAGCTGATCGGAAACACGGTCCTTGGTGCACGAACCTACGACATCTTGCTCGAGACGTCAGGTTTTACGAACACTCTCTGGGGCAATCGCTTTGTCCATCTGGATGAGAGCGATGTAGACAGCCTGCCGTCCTATCAGCCGAGCCCTGCTGGTTCGCTTGTCCAGCCATCTACGTGGGCACCCACGCAAGCAGTCTCTATAGCCCTTCGGTCCTACGGCAACGGCTACGTGATGCAGAACGGATGGTTGCACAAAGTTACGACAGACTACTCAGCCCATCCGAACTCCTGGTCCTACACGCACAACAGTGGCTCACCTACACTAAGCAGTTTTCAGGCGCTCGAAGCAGGCAACTCTCGAGCATACGTAATGGCAAACAATACTCTTCGCGAGTTTAGCCCAAGCGGGTGGACATATAGCACTTCCGGAACGAATTGGAGCGGGTTCCAAGCTATGGCTTATCATTACGCCGACGGTAAACTGTACGTTATCCAGAGTAGCTATCTCCATAGAGTGAATCCATCTGACTGGTCGTACTCGTACGATCCTGATCGATGGACTTCCAGTCGAATCCTCGTATCATATGGCAGCAAGTTGTATGTTATGCGGGGGAATTGTATCGAGTCGGTTAATCCGTCAACGTTTGGGTATACTGCGATGTCGGGTTGCTGACCAAGAGCCCTGTTTAGCTGCTACATGATGTGATTCGTTATTTCCCGCCGCACGCGGAAAGTCTTTGATGACGGGCGGTTCCGCGTGCGACCGTTGTTCGTTCTCTAAATTCTGTCGTCTTTTTTCTCTAAATTCTGTCACCCTCGGTTGAGGACGATTAGGCCGAGAGGCGTGCCTTCGTCGCGCAGAAGCCGCGAAATCTCTCCGGGCGGACGCTCGGGATCCTCTCTCGACAGCGCCCCGACGCGCTCCCTCAGCTCTTCAGTCACATTCGGCCGACCGATATGGCGCGCTTCGCGCGCCACCCCGTCATCTGCGCTTCCTTCTACCGCCGGCTCTCGAAGAATCCGGCGAACCGTCCGTACTGACACTCCTAACTACTTCGCAATCACACGCGCCGTCACTCCGGCGCGCACCAACTCCTGTACCGCATGGCGATCCAACATTCTGAGCATCCTCCTCGCGCCTCCGGTGATCGGGACCAAATGAAACAGTGAGGCCCTCAGAGGGTGACAGAATTTAGAGAAACAGGGTGACATCTTATACGGAACTCACAACGGTGGGTGCGCTTTCCCAGCCTAGCTAGACCCACAGGTCTTATGGGAGAGAAGTTCGCTTTCCTGTTGCAATGATTAGTATTTGATGTGGAGTCGCCTGGCTGATCACTTGCAAACGTCGCTACCGCGACTGAATCCGACACTCAAATGCCGAATGTGCCCGTTACGTCTGAAGTCGAAACGCAAGCCTGGTATACTGATTACTACAGTAAACACGGTGTAGACCGTAAT
Organism: Gemmatimonadaceae bacterium; assembly: GCA_046593165.1. GTDB lineage: Bacteria > Gemmatimonadota > Gemmatimonadetes > Gemmatimonadales > Gemmatimonadaceae > UBA4720. The sequence goes on along the minus strand of JBKJRW010000032.1, from coordinate 14,869 downwards.
GACCTGCTTGCCAATCCCGAGGTATTGTTTCAGTCGCTCGCATTCGATGTCGCGAACACGCGCGCTCTGAGAAGTCTTGGATTGGCGCGCCCTACTGCGAAGATTCTGGACGTTGGCTGCGGGGCCGGGACGAGCCTCTTGGGTTTCATTAAACTGGGCTTTCCGGCCGTTCACCTGGCGGGAGTGGACATCAACTCTGACAGGATAACAGCAGGTCGCGCCGCGCTTCCGACAGTTGATTTCCGATGCGAGAGTGCTGAAAGGATGAGTTTCGCCGACGATGTCTTCGACATTGTGTTTGAATCGACCATGTTCGTCCAGATCACAGATGACGCTGTCGCTCGCTCAATCGCCAGCGACATGCTTCGGGTTACCAAGCCGGGGGGATTCATACTTCTTGCCGACTGGCGTTACTCAAAGCCGAACAATCCGAATTATCGAGGGGTCTCAAAAAAGCGGTTGCGCAATCTCTTTTCAGTGGGCCGCGACTGCAAGATTGTTGGGCAGCAGAGTGGTGCGCTAATTCCTCCGCTTGGGAGATTCCTGTCTCACTATGCCCCATGGTCCTATTTCGCGGTTCAAGCCCTTTTCCCCCCTCTTGTTGGGCAAAAGACGACCATCCTTCAGAAGCTGAAATAAGCCCGCCTCGTGAAGCAGACGCAATGAACACGGTAAGCCGGCTGCAGCGGCAGCTTCTGCGCGACAAGATGCAGGGAGCCGGATGGGAACACCTCAAGACGGTAGTACTAGGGCCGTCAGCGGAGTCGCCTTTAGTGCGTCGATTTCGAGAGGCTGATGCGGTCCGACGTCTTGCGCCGATGAAGCAGCCCACGGTGCACGCCCATAAGATCAAGTGGCTTGACGAGAGCTTCGTGCGCAGCGAGGGACGACCTGGTTCAGCTGACTGGTTGACGGTAACCGGACAGGTCTTGTTAGCGCTGCTCCCGGACGCCCTGAAACAGGGGAAACCACTGACATCGCTTTGCGAAGGACGCGATCTTGAGGCCGAACCGCTCCCCGGACACTCCCGCTCTACTGCACCGCGTTGATCATGTCGAAGATCGGCAAGTACATCGCGACCACCATGCCACCTACCACCGCACCCAGGAACACAATCATTATCGGCTCGAGGAGAGACAGCAGGTTACTCACCGCTGAATCCACCTCATCGTCGTAGAAGTCGGCGATCTTCGACAACATCTCATCCAGACCACCGGTCTGCTCACCAACCGAGATCATCGAAATCACCATCGGTGGAAACACGCCGGACTTCTTGAGCGGCGCCGCGATAGTGTCGCCACCGGCGATCGACGACCGCGACTCCATGATCGCATCCTGCACAACCCGGTTGCCCGCAGTCTTCGCCGTAATCTCCAGGCCATCGAGAATGCTGACGCCCGAGCTCACCAGCGTGCCGAGCGTACGTGTAAACCGCGACACCGCCGATTTTCTCAGCACGTCGCCAAGCACGGGAATCCGGAGCAGGATCTGGTCGATCTTGAGCCGGCCGTTCGACGTCGCCGCGTAACGCCTGAACAGAAATACAGCTGTACCGATACCTGCCAGGACCACCCACCAGTATCCCTTGAGGAACCTGGACGCACCCATCACGATTCGCGTCGGAAGCGGCAAGGCCAGTCCGGCGGACGAGAACAGGTTCTCAAACACCGGAATCACGAAGATGAGCAGCACGGTTACGGCCAGCGCCGCAACGGTCATGATCACGCCTGGATAGATCATCGCGCCCTTCACCTTCCTGATCAGCGCGTCGTTCTTTTCCATGAACGTCGCCAGGCGCATGAGAATGGTGTCGAGAATACCACCCGCCTCACCGGCCGCAACCATGTTCACGTAAAGGTTGCTGAAAGCCTGCGGGTGCTTGCCCAATGCATCGGCGACTGTGTTTCCCGACTCCACATCGAACACCACTTTCCGCATGATTTCCGACAGGGTCTTGTTCTCGCTCTGCTCGGCCAGAATGGTCATCGCCTGCACCAGAGGAAGGCCGGCGTTTATCATCGTCGAGAACTGACGGGTCAGGATGACGATGTCCCGCATCTTGATGTGGCCACGCCTGGGCTTCTTCGGCGTGGCTTCGTCGATCTTGACCACGTTCAGGCGCTGACGCCGAAGCTGCGCGATCACATCATCCCGTGATTGAGCCTCCAGTGTCGCGGTCCGCATCTCGCCCGCAAACGAGCGGGCAGTATATGTAAACGTTGCCATTTATCTGCGCCCAGCCAAACCGCCGGTGAGTGGCCTCGGCGCCTGCGCCGTCTTCTGCTCCGGCTCAGGCTCCTTACCAAGCATGCGCATCAACTCTTCGGGCGAACTCGTCACCCTGATGGCATCGTCCGTCGAGATGTCCTTGCTCAGGCAGAGAGCATACAGAGCGTCGTTCAGCGTCTGCATGCCAAACTTCTTGCCCGCCTGCATTGACGAGTAAATCTGGTGAACCTTGTCGTCGCGAATCAGCGCACGAATCGCCGGCGTCACCACCAGAACCTCGGCCGCCATTGCGCGACCTCGTCCGTTCGCCCGCGGAACGAGCGTCTGCGTGACGATTCCCTCGAGCACGAACGCGAGTTGCGCACGCACCTGCGACTGCTGGTGCGACGGAAACACATCGATTATGCGATTGATCGCCTCGGCCGCCGAGTTGGTGTGCAGCGTCGCGAACGCGAGGTGTCCGGTTTCGGCAATTGTGAGCGCGGCCTGAATTGTCTCGAGGTCGCGCATTTCGCCGATCAGAATGACGTCAGGATCCTCACGCAGCGCATACTTGAGTGCGTTGGCAAACGACTTCGTGTCGGTGCCTACCTCGCGCTGGTTGATGAGGCATCCCTGATGCTTGTGGATGAACTCGATGGGGTCTTCGACGGTAATGATGTGACCCTTTCTCTCGCGGTTGATCTTGTCGATAAGCGCCGCAAGAGTCGTGGACTTTCCCGAACCAGTCGGACCGGTTACCAGCACGAGACCGCGTGGCTTCTCCGCCATCTTCGCAATCGAAGCGGGCAATCCGAGATCCTGGAAGGTCTTGATCGAGAACGGGATCTGCCTGATCACCATCGATACGCATCCGCGCTGCCTGAAGCAGTTGCCGCGAAAGCGCGCGAGACTGGCTATTCCAAACGAGAAATCGAGTTCGTCTTCGGTCTCGAACCGTTTTTTCTGATTCTCGGTGAGAACTGAATAGGCGAGCTGAAGGGTATCCTTGGGCCCAAGAATTCCGCCCGTGCGTGCGCTGGTAATCTCGCCGTCGATGCGAAGCTTGGGACACTCGCCGGCGACGATGTGAAGATCGGATGCGCCGAGCGTGACCATCTCCTCGAGAAGCGTGCGCAGGTTGAGCGCCATGGCTGGCGGAGCTCTGCCAGCAATAGGGTGTGGCGGAGGCGGTTCCGAAATAGCCGGAGCCTTCGGCGCTTCCGTCAGAACGGGCGCCTGCATGGGTAGACTCATTATAGGGGTCTCCAGTTCACTGATCGCTTCATCGTTCTTTAGACGACCGTGTCGGCGTGAGGTAAGCGATCAGGTAAATCATCAGATGCTCGTCTCGCGAACCACCTGGTCGAGCGAAGCGATTCCCTTGATAACCTTGAGCCACCCATCCATCCGCAGAGTCAGCATTCCCTCGGCGATGGCGGCGGCGGCGATTTCCGTCGCACCGACCTGCTTCATGATCAACCGCCGCAGGTTCTGGGATAGACTCATCGTCTCATAGAGGCCTTGCCGCCCTTTCAGGCCGGTACCCTGGCAGGCTTCACATCCCTTTCCCTTGAAGAAGGGAAGGTCACCAATGCGGGTATCCAGGGTGACCTTGGCCAGATGCGGCGCGGCGTGCTTCGTCGAGCGCGGCTTGGTGTCGGCAAGCGCGACATCGCTGAACTTGAGATCGCGGAGTGTCATGTCGGGCGTGACCTTCGCGACAGCCAGCTCGGCATCTTCGGGCACATATTTTTTCGCGCAGTGCAAGCAGATTTTCGGCACGAGCCGCTGGGCAACGATCAGATTGATGGCCGACGCCACGTTGAAACTCTCGATGCCCATGTCGAGGAGACGCGTGATGGTCTCGGGCGCCGAATTTGTATGAAGAGTCGAAAGGACCAGGTGACCCGTGAGCGCGGCCTTGGTCGCAATGCTCGCAGTCTCGAGATCTCGAATCTCGCCGACCATGATGATATTCGGATCCTGACGCAGAAATGCGCGCAGCGCAGCGGCGAACGTCATTCCCACTTCCGACCGGACGAGAACCTGATTGATACCGAACAGGTTGTACTCGACTGGATCCTCGGCGGTCATGATGTTGACGTTGATGCTGTTGACCTTGGACAGGGCCGAGTAGAGCGTCGTTGTTTTTCCGGAACCAGTGGGGCCGGTGACGAGCACCATACCGTAGGGATTGGCGATCGCGTCGTAAATCTCGCGCTCGGCGCGGGGTTCGATGCCGAACCCCTGGAGGTCGAGATTGAGATTGCCCTTGTCGAGAATTCGAAGCACGACCTTCTCTCCGAAAAGCGTCGGCAGGGTCGAGACGCGATAATCGATTACACGATTTAGAATCTTGAGCTTTATGCGGCCGTCCTGCGGAACCCGGCGCTCCGAGATGTTCAGGTTCGCCATGATCTTGAATCGCGAGATCAGAGCCGACCGCAGCTTGAGCGGTGGCTTCATGATTTCCTGAAGCACGCCATCGATACGGTATCGCACGCGCAGTTCATGCTCGAAGCATTCGAAGTGAATGTCCGATGCACCACGTGCGACAGCGTCGGTCAGGAGCGCGTTGATGAGCTTGACGACTGGTGCATCCTGCACCGCGATCGAAAGCGCGGCGGCAGACATGTCCTCGTCGATCTGCTCGACAACCTCGACTTCCGTATCGCCGAACCGGGCGATGTCCTTGAGGAGCGACTCCATCGCCGCCTCGTTCGACTCGTAGTACCGCTCGATCGCGTTTCGGAGCGTGTACTCGCCGGCGATGACTGGGAAGATGTCGCACCGGGTGATGAACTTGAGATCCTCAAGAACGCTGGTCCCCGTTGGATCGACCATCGCCACTGTGAGTGTGCGCCCATCGCGCTTGAGCGGAAGCACGAGGTGCTTCGTCGCCATGTCTCCGGGAATGAGACGCGCGATCTTGGGATCGACCTCAAAGCTCGAGAGATCGACGGCCGGCATGCGGTACTGGCGTGCAAGCATCCTCGTCATCTCGGTTTCCTTGACGTACCCGAGCTTCACGAGGTTGTAGCCTACGCGCGTGCCGTTTTCAGTCTGTTCCTGGAGAGCGTGTGCGAGCTGTTCGCGCGTGATGAGTCCTTCACGCACGAGCATGTCTCCGATACGCTCGGAAATGACGGCAGGTGCTGTCAAACCTATCTATCCCTCCGACCAGGCCTCCGCCTGCCAGGGGGCGGACCAGAGGACCTTGTAGTTTCTGTGCTTGAAGGACGCGGAAGGAGAGAAAAGGTTACGCTCGAGTCGATCCTGGCGGCGAGCTTTGGGCCGATACCCTTGACACGCTGCAAGTCGACCAGACTGCCGAAGGGGCCAAGGCTGTCTCTGTCTGCAACGATGCGCTTTGCGAGCGACGGGCCTATGCCCCGAAGGGTCTCTATCTCGTCGGCGGTTGCGATGTCGAGGTCGAGAATCGCGGGCACGACGATCTCGGGTTTCCTGGCTTTTCTCCCCTTCCCCTTTTTCTTGCCGTGTTTTCGTACTGAATCGACCGCTTCGATCTGTCTCTCGATGGCGGCCTTTGCCGCGGGGCTTGCATCAGGACCGTTGCCCACCGCGCGAGCAACCCTGACGCCACCACCGAGGATGACGACGATGCCGAGAAAGAGAAGAGCCTTTCGTTCGCCGGGTGTGCCCATGCGCGGACACTATTCTGCTTTCGGTATTCCGCAACATCATGGTCTTTGGCGGGGCATCAAACGAGCGCGCCCCTGCAGCGCTGGGGTTGCACGAGCTGCCAGGCGCAGGCCGCCCCGGAGCCACCATGAGTTTCCAGGATTGTTCTGGTGTAGCTTTCACAATCCTCATGCCGTGGGGCGTCCGCTTCGACGCCATGAATTCCTCGCTTGGCGACCGTATGGTGGTGCCGATGCGCGCATGCGACACACCGGGAACTATATCGGCTCGTTGTGGCTTGTAATTCATTGGCGGAACTCGCCGATTTCCCACAGCCCCAGGCATGATGTCGTGGAAGCCAGCCCGCCTCACGAGACTTGTACAAAAAGTGGTCGGCTTGCCGGATGACCGGCGAACACGTGACGAGCGGTTCCGGGACGAAGCCCTCCCGCATCTCGATTCCATCGCCCGTTACGCGCTCTCGCTGACCCGCGACGAGTCCGACGCCGATGACCTCGTCCAGGAAACGTTCCTGCGCGCCTTTCGGGCGTGGGAGCAGTTCGTTCCGGGGAGCGAGTGCCGCGCCTGGCTGTTCACGATCTGCCGCAACACCTATCTGCGCTCGTCGAAGCGCGAGCAGCGCGTGGCCGCGTACGAGGATGCAGAGCTGGAGGCGCTCGGCGCAGCTGCCATTCACACCTCCGCGCAACAGGACGGACTGGACGATGTTTTTGCGCGCACCGACATGATGTCCGCCATTCGCGCTGCTGTGGACGAGCTGCCCGAAGCCTTCCGTGACGTGGTTGTGCTCGTGGACCTCGAGGAGCAGGGCTACAGCGAGGCCGCGCGCGTCCTTGAAATTCCGATCGGCACAGTACGCTCACGGCTGTTTCGAGGGCGCCGGCTGTTGCAGGAACGCCTAATTGAGTATGCTCGCGACGCCGGGTTCTCTGGACACGCCGGCGAACAACCCGCGCCAGAGGGATTGACATGAAGAGGAATGAAATGCTTGACTGCGATGCCGTGATGCGGCAGCTGTGGGACTATCTGGACGGCGAGCTAACGGCGGATCGTGAAGCCTCGGTTCGCGCCCATCTCGCGGTCTGCAAGCGCTGCTACCCCCAATACAATTTCGAGATCGCCTTCACCAAGGCGCTGGCAGCAAGCCGGCGCGAGCACTCGAGTCCGGACGCACTCATGAACCGCGTGCTCGCGGCCCTGAGATCTGAAGGATTCGCGGCGTAGCAAGGTCTCGCTCCCGCCAGAGCTTTCTCCCGCGATACGACAAGCACGGCGCTCGAGCGAGCGCAGTTCTTGTATATGGGAGCAATTGGTAGACCGAGTCGGCCGCCCGGCCCGTCAGACGCGCGCGGATCGAAGGGCCTCTGACTCCGGCAGCCCGTAGATGACGCCTACAATCGCGCCATACACAAGGTGGCCGATGAGGCTGCCCATCGCGGGCGCCACCGAGCCGCCGAACGGCGGCATGCCCATCATCGGTATTACTGCGACCATCGCGAGAATCCAGGGCGCGAGCCCGTAGAGAGCGCCGCGCAGCGGCGGCGCGCCAGGCATTCGCGGCGCTACCACCGCGTAGATCAGCGCGAGAATGATACCGATCATCAAGTGGCCGGCCCATCCAAGCAGCGCATTACCCCCCATCGCGCCGGAAAGCATGTCGGCGGGGTTCATTCGCGGCAGCCCCATCACGGGCGCTATCCATAATCCGATCGCTGTCATCACGAGCGTCCCAATCACGCCACCCACCGTTGCCCGAGGCCAATCGCGTTTCATAATTAATAGCTCCCTGAGAGGTTCACCGAGACAACCCATGAGTGCCTCCTGAAGTTCCCCGACATGGCACTGATTTCGGCGACCGCCGCTCAGGCTGCGCAGCATGACAGCTTCGACACGTCTGTGAAGAACGTTTGCGCCGCCAGCTTGAGGCCTTCCGACATGGTGAGATACGGGTGGAAGCTGTCTGTGAGATCCGTGATGGTGAGCCCGAGGCGCACTGCGAGCGCAGCTTCCGCGATCAGCTCTCCGCCCTCGGATGCGAGGATCTGCGCGCCGAGAATCTTGCGGCTCTTTTCGTCAGCGATCAGGCGAATAAATCCCCTGGTGTCGTGCGCTACGCGGGCGCGCGGGACGTGTTCGAGGCTCAGCTCTGACACGAGCGGCTGAAGCCCGTTCAGGCGCGCCGCGCTTTCTGTCAATCCCACCGAGGCTACTGCGGGATCGGTGAACGTCACGCTCGGCACCGCCGCCAGATCATACCTCCGGCGGTTGCCGGACAGAGCATTCTCGGCGGCGACGCTCCCCGCGTGCGCGGCGACGTAAACGAACATCGGATCTCCGATCACATCGCCGGCAGCGTAGACATCGGGATTGCTCGTCTCGAGGAACTCGTTCACCGCAATCTCCCCCTTGCGGCCCAGCTTCACGCCCGCCATCTCCAAGCCGAGCTCATGCGTACGCGCGCGACGGCCGGTGGCTGCCAACAGGTGCTGGGCTGACACCGTCACCTGTGCATCCGCGGCGCGGAACGTGACGGTCCTCAGGCCGGCCGCGACCGTCACGCTCTCGATACGAGCTCGCGTATGGATCGAAAGGCCTTCCGCACGAAGAAACTCAGCAAGGGCGTTGCCCAGCACCGGATCTTCCGAAGGCAGGAGTCGATCGAGCGCTTCGAGAACCGTCACGCGCGTGCCGAGTCGAGCGAACATCTGTGCGAGCTCCAGTCCTACGGCACCGCCACCCAGCACGATAAGCGACTCCGGAAGCTGGTCGAGGGCCATCGCGGACGCGTTATCCAGATATCCGGAGGCGGCCAGACCAGGAATATCCGGAACCCAGGGCGCGGCGCCGGTCGCGACGAGGATCTTACCCGCGCTCAAGGTGCGCCCGTCTGCCAGCACAAGAGTGTGGCCGGACGCAAACTGCGCGCGCTGGCGAATGAGGGTCACCGATTCGTACGAGCGGAGCACGTCCGAGTACTTTTCTCGCCTTAGGTTCTCGACCACCTCATCCTTCTGGGCACGCACAGCGAGCCAATCGACGCTGCCATCGGTTGTCGGGATACCGGCAAAACCGTGACGCGTTCGGTCGAAACGAGCTTCGGCGGCGCGGAGCAGTGTTTTCGACGGGATGCACCCGACGTTGACGCATGTCCCGCCGAGCGTGCCGCCCTCGACGATCGCGACGCGCGCGCCGAGATCGGATGCCTTGATGGCACCGGCGAACCCGGCGGAGCCACCGCCGATCACAATAAGATCGAGCTGCGCGCCGGCTTTCATGATCGATCCTCCGCCGCCGGTCTGGTCGGTAACACGGTCGCGCGGTATCCTGTGATCCGCACGAGGTGAGCAGCGATCTGCCGGGGTGTTACACGATGGGGATCATATCGAACGACGCCAAGGCTATCGTCGAGTGTAACGGTGGCGGAGTAGACGCCGGTCAGTTTCCTGAGCGCGAGCTTCGCGGTCACTGGACAAGTGCCACATGTCATGCCCGAAATGTGCAGCCGTACGGTCGCGGTGTCGGTGCGCGGTGTGGCAGCGGTGGTTTGTGCGCGAGCGTCCGCGCGGTCGGCGCAAACGGGGCAGACAATTGCGGCGCCAGCCAGCAGGCCTCCGCACGCAATGACCATCTTGAGTGTGCTCATCATCATGCACCTCGGTTGGTGAATCGCTTGTGTCCCCGCATCAAATGGCCGCTAGAAACCGCGACCACCACGGAAACGTGAGCAGTGGAATGGCGAGAACTGTTCCTGTCCATACTGACCACATCATCCAGCGACGCGCGCGTGGCGAGGCGCATCGCGACCCGGGTTCACATGCGCGCTGCTGCTGCTCGCGGCGCACGATCACATGGGCGGCGCCCAAGCTGAGCAGCGTCGCGAGCACGAAATAGGGGCGCAGCGGCTCGAACGTGGCGGCCAGGCCGGCACCGCTGACGCCGAGCAGAACGGCGACGAGCGGTCCGACGCAGCAAAGGGCGGAGCCGACCGCCGCCAGCAGACCGCCTGTGGCTGCAGTCGCTGTCTTAGCGAGCGGCGACGGCATCGTCAGCTATTGCTTCGAGAATCGGGCATTGCCCCGTGGGCTCGTGTTTGTGGCATGACGCAACGAGCCGCACGAGGGTGCGCTTCAGCCGCTGGAGGTTGCGAATGCGCGTCTCGACCAGATCGAGCTTTTGCCGTGTTTTCCGCTCCACCACAGCGCACGCGCCATTATCACGGACTCGCAGGGCCAGCAGTTCCTGGATTTCCGCGAGCGTAAAACCGAGCTCCTGCGCGTGCCGGATGAAGCGCAGGCGTGCGACCGCGTCCTCGGAGTATTGACGATATCCAGCCGGCGTACGCCGAGCAGGAGGAAAGAAACCGCGACGCTCGTAGTAGCGAATGGTCTGGACATCCACGTCAGCCGCGGCTGCGATCTTTCCGATGGTAAGCTGCATTCTGGACCTGGCCTGTTTTGATTGATTGAACGTAAACCCTATACCATAGTATAGGGTCAAGTCCCGGATCCCACGACAACACCCGACGGGCAATCGCTTCGGTACGAGCTTTCTTCGAGGGCGGCGTCGATCAGCGCCGCGATGGTCGATTTTGAGGCAACACCGGAGAAGCCGGCGACGATCTCGCCATTCCTGAAGAGCTTGACTGTCGGTATCGAACGGATATCAAACCGTTCCGCTGTGCGGGGATTCTGCTCGACGTCCAGCTTCACGACCCGAACGCGGCCAGCATACTCGGCTGCAAGCGAGTCGATAACGGGGCCGAGAATGCGGCACGGTCCGCACCACTGTGCCCAGAAATCCACGAGCACAACGCCGGCGTCGGGCCGCTCAATGAAATCGGCAAAGGTGGTGTCACCCACCGAGACAGCATTCGACATGTTCCTGCTCCTGAGAAGTGATGAATGGTGTAGAAGTCACGAGCCACCATGCCCGTTCCAGGTCAAGGCGCGCTCACCGAGGTTCGGAGCGTGTACAAAACGTTGGAGGAACTTTCCGACGTGGTCCCGTCTTGTCATGAAAACGCTCAGGTTCATTGACGGTTGGTGAAATGACAGCGACGCGCTGTTTCGAATCGCGATGATGGGCGATCTCCACCAAGGCGCTCTGAGGGACGGACTCTTTTCGCATCCGACGCTCTCGGAGGCTCTCAAAAACCTGTTCACCGCGATGGGCGGTAGTGCATAGATTCAGAATACAAAGCCGCAACACTCTCTTGGCATTTTGCAGGCAGACGAGGTACGAATGTCCTGGATCAACGTCATCCCGGATGAGCAGGCGCCGGCGGAGCTGCAAGAGGCGTATGGCCGCGTGGCCGGCTCGCGCGGCCGCGTGTCGAACATTCTCAGAATTCATAGCGTCCACCCAGCGACCATGCTCGCCCACGTCGAGCTCTATGCCGAGCTGATGTTCCGTGCATCGGAGCTGACCCGCGCCGAACGCGAGACTATCGCCGTCACGGTCTCGGTGGCGAACGGCTGTCACTATTGAATACACCATCACGGAGAGTCTCTCCGTCGGCTTACAAATGACGAGGTGCTGCTCGCGTCGCTCATTCGCGATCCCGTGGCCGCGGTCCTCCCGCCTCGCAAACGCGCGCTCGTTTCGTACGCGCTCAAGCTCACGCTGCTTCCGGCTGAGATGGTGCAGCAGGACGTGGCTGCTCTGCGCGACGCCGGCTTGAGCGACCGGACGATTCACGATGCGGCCAGCGTGGTGGCGTACTTCAACTTTGTCAACCGGCTGGCGTTGGGGCTCGGAGTGGAGCTGGAGGCGGAGGCACACTCGCCTGCGTGAGTCTCGCGTATCATGACGCCGCTTCGGCTAACATCGCCGCACGTCTAGTGGAAGGTTTGAGCGCGGCGGAGCCTGATCATCCGCCTCAGAGCCAGATATAACCGAGAGATCGCATAACGCCTGACAGCGCCGCGTTCTCGCGAAGGGCCAGTGTTGGATGGCCGCGCTGAACCGGGTTCTGCATACCACTGCCCGGAACTCTTCCAGGGGCTCACGCATTGTCCTGATGCGTGAGGCCGAATGGTGGCACCGTTGTCGCCGCGGCCAAAGTCCTTTTACGGAGGGTTCCATGAATAGATTGCTCGCGGTGGCTGCACTGGTTGTGGCGAGTGCCGCAGTCCCATCGGCAGCGCACAGCCAGATGCAGAAGGGAAGCACGCCGAAGGGACGCGAGGCGACGATCAAGGGAACGGTCGTCGACGTGTCCTGCAAGTTCGGCCAGGGGCTCAGCGGCCCTGAGCACAAGATGTGCGCGGAGGTCTGCGCCGATCGCGGCATTCCACTGGCAATCCTCGGCGATGATGGAAAGCTGTACATCCCGACATCGCAGGCGATGCCCGGTGACGCGCAGAACACGCGACTGAAGCCGTTCGCCGAGAAGAGAGTCAAGGTGAGCGGCAAGGTGTTCGCTGCCGGCGGTGCGAACGCGATTCAGGTCGCATCCATAGAGCCTGCCGGTTGAAGCAACGCGGCGAATGGGCGAGTCGGCCGATGAGCCGACTCGCTCTTCTGCTGATACTGTTCGCGTCGATATCCGGGTACGTGGTCGCGACGCGAGGGACGCAAGGGCGCCGCTCGCCCGCCATCGTTCCGAACGTCAATGCGCGGCCCGCGCTGGTTTCTCATGTCGGCGGAGTGACGCGCATCGTGTCGCCGGATGCGCTGGAGCACATCATGCCGGACACCATGGCGCCGACCGGAGAGGCAACCGCACGGCTATTGTGGCTCGGCGGGCGAGTAGGTAGTGCCACCGCAAATGGAAGCGCGTTCATCGATCCTGCCGGCGGTGTCGTCGTTTTCGACGATCGTCTGCAGCCGAACCGGCCGCGACTGTCACTCGATGGGCGCGAGGTTTCGGACATCGCGGCCGCTGCAAACGGTGGTTGGTGGATCGTCGATGGCTCGGGCCACCTGCTGCTGGTCGACGCGCGCGGTGAGATCGTCCGCGACATCAGAACGCCTTTCTCGGCTCCCGCGATCGCATCCACACCCGACGGAGCGCGCGCCTGGCTGGCTCGTTCGCCGCAGCGCTTCGGGTATTCCTGGGATCCGAACGCACCGCTGCTCGCGCGCCTGGACAATCAGGGCGACGTCGCCACGCGGATCGGAACAGCGTTGCTCCCCAAACATGTCATGCTGCAGGACCTGGCAAACGCGGCCCGCGTCGTTCCGGGGCAGGACCGTTTGTATTACGTGCCATTCATCCGGGACGAGGTCGTGGCGCTCGACACCCTCGGGGATACGCTGTGGGTCGCATCGCGCGAGTTGCCACAGAGCACGCGCGAGCCACGGTTCGAGGTTAAGGAGGGTCGCGTCGTAATCGACTATCATCCGGTGAACCTTGGCGCTGCTCTCGGTCCCGACGGCCGCCTGTACGTGCTTAGCACATCCGGGTTCACAACGGCACGGTCGCGGCTCGACGCATTCGATCCTGCGAGCGGGCGGTTGCTGCGGTCGACGGAACTGCAGACGACGTTGGCAACGATCGCCGTCGACGCGGGCGGCCGCGTATACCTCCTCGACGCAACCCGGCTGCTGACTGGCATTGCGCCGGCCGAGCGCGAGCGCTTTCCGGCCTTCGCGTTGGCGACGAACACAGGTGACTCGATCCACCGCGCTTCGTTACTGGGACGCGTGACCTTGATCAACCTGTGGGCCAGCTGGTGCAAGCCCTGTCGCGACGAGATGCCCGCGCTGGACCGACTGCGCCGCTCCGTGGGCGACAGCGCGTTCGCGTTCCTTAGCATCAACGGTGACGCGTCGCCTACCAGCGCCGAGATCTTTCTTCGCGACGTGAAGATTCAGATGCCGTTCGCCATTGGCAGTCCGACCGTCACGCGCGACTATCACGCGCCGGGGCTTCCCTATACGGTACTGGTGGATCGCGAAGGACGCGTCGTGCAGCGCTGGCTCGGGTACTCCGGCCCGGAGCAGATCGCGGCCATCCGCTCGGCGATCCAGCTCGAGCTGCAGCGCGGCGCGACGCACAGTCATGCCCATATGGAGCGCCCTGGTTCATGACGGCGTCGCACAGCTGGCCCATTGCCAGCGGAAAATGTCTCCCGGCGTCGTAAGACTGTTCGGGGCGTCCAAGGTGAACTGAAAGTCGCGGAGAAGTCGCCGGCTCGGGGGACACGCTGCTCGCCCTCACCTGACATCCGATTACAAACCAAAGCGTCTCAGAAAGCCAAGCTGCGCACTGAGCCAGGTTAGTCGTCCGGAGAAGATCAACCCGCCGATCGCCATGAGGAGCACGCCACTCACGATCTTCACGGCATGATAGAACAGCCGGAAGCGCGCGCGAAAAGTCATATCGTCGTCGGCGGGATGCATCGAATCTGTCGAAGTCGCGCCCCTTTTTAGGTTTCAGGGTCTTTGCGTGGCTCGTCCCAAGGGTTTCTACGATCGAGCATCCTGCTACCGAAGCAGAAGCTACCGCAGCAGTGCCTCCGCCACCTCGCCAACAATCGACAACGATCGCGCCGAAATCTTGTCGAGCGTGTCAGTCGGACGGTGATGATAGGGGTACGCGAGATCGATCACGTCGATCACCCTCATGCCAGCTGCGATCAACGGGAAATGATCGTCGGTCACAACCCCCTGCTCCTCAGCGAGAAAAATGCGGTCGTAGCCAAGCTCGGCAGCCTTCGACCAGACCCGATCGACCCCCTCGGGCGCCCGCTGCCCTGAATAGCTTTCCTTCCTGATCGCGAGGTCCGCGTCGCCGATCATGTCCCACACAACACCGAATATCGGCTTGTAATTCGGCTCGGGCGGATTCTTTGCGAAATACGTGCTGCCGATGAGAACGTCAGCGAGCTTCTCGTCGAACTGGCCGTAGTCCTCTCCGTCGACGAACAGGAGATCCACTCCCTGAGTTGGCGGGAGCTTTTTCAACGCGTCACCGAGGGCAACGAACAGGCCCACTCCCGATGCCCCGTCGTTAGCTCCCGGCACAGGAAGCTGCTGATCGCCGAGGTTC
>JBKJRW010000221.1:0-12070 GCA_046593165.1 Gemmatimonadaceae bacterium | reverse complement strand
GACCCCCGTGTCGTGGACGGCTCGCTCCTCATCGAGCAGATCCGATTCGACGAGGCTTCAGAGCTGGCGTCTTTCGGCGCGAAGGTTCTGCATCCGAATACAATCGCTCCGGCCGTTCGACTTGGAATTCCGGTTTTCGTATACAATTCACGCAATCCAGAGGGGAAGGGAACGCGCATCACTTTCGACGCACCGCACAGGCCGGTAAGCGCGATCGCGGGAAAGGGCGACGTAACGGTGATCAGGGTAACCGCCGCGCGGATGTTGCACGCTCACGGTTTCCTTCGCCGGGTGTTCGAGATATTCGAGCGACACAAGACGTCAGTTGATGTTGTCGCGACGTCAGAGGTATCAGTGTCGCTGACCATCGACGATCCGGCGCGCCTTGATGCGCTTTTGATGGACCTTCGCGATCTTGGTGACGTATCTATCGAGCGGAACAGGGGAATCATTGCGATAGTGGGCGCGGGCATATGTGATGCGGGCGGGGCGATGGGCCGGGCGTTGATGGCGTTGGGGGACGTGAAGATTCACATGATGTCCTTGAGCGCCACCGGCATTAACCTGACAGTGATAGTAAGTGCCGACAGTGTGCAGCCCGCAATGCGCCGGCTGCATGACGAATTCTTCGGGAGCGGTTCCAAATGAATGAGCCCGCGATCGCGATCATCGGTGACGGGAAAATGGGCCGGACGATCGGGCAGATGGTGCAGGAGCGCGGCTGGCACCTCACCGCAATGCTGGGGCAGGAACACAACAAGGATGGCGCCGGCATCACACGCCGTGCGCTTGGCGATCCCGATGTCGCGATCGAGTTCACCGAGCCAGCGTCCGCTGTTTCCAATATCATGGCCTGCATTCATGAAGGAGTTCCTGTCGTGGTGGGAACAACGGGTTGGTACGACGCATTGCCTATGATTACCGAAACCGCGAACGAGGAGGGTGCGACGCTTTTGTGGGCACCGAATTTCTCCATAGGCGTAACGCTCTTCGTCGAGCTCGCTCGCCGTGCGGCAGAGATCATGTCCCGCTCCGATTTCTCGGCCGCGATGGTGGAAACCCACCACTCGGCGAAGAAGGACGCACCGTCCGGGACAGCACTGGCGATTGCGAAGGCGATGGAAGGATCGCTTGGTAAGCCGCTGCCTGTAACGAGCGTTCGCACGGGATCGGTGCCGGGAACGCATGAGATAATCTTCGACGGCCCGTTCGAGCAGATCACGATGAGACATGAGGCGCGCGACCGCCGGGTCTTCGCTGACGGTGCGCTGCGTGCTGCCCAATGGCTCAAGGGAAAGAAGGGAGTCTACACCATGCGGGATGTTCTCGGATTCACAGATCAGGCGGCGGCGGCTCCATGATTCGCATGCCCGATGATTCGAAGTCGCGAAAACTGCTTCGCGGATGCGGAACCGCGCTTGTGACCCCGTTCACCGAAGCAGGCGATCTCGATGAGGCCGCTTTGCGCGGGTTCGTCGAATGGCAATTGAGCGAGGGGATCCACTTCGTCGTTCCGTGTGGCTCCACGGGCGAGGCCGCGACGATGACAGCCGGCGAGCACCGCCGGGTGGTCGAGATCACCGTCGAGCAGGTGAACGGCCGCGTGCCTGTCGCGGCTGGCGCGGGCTCAAACGACACAAGGAAAGCCATCGCCACGTCGCAGGAAATGAAATCAGCGGGCGCAACGCACCTGCTCCATACATCGCCGATGTACAACAAACCGCCGCAGCGGGGAATCGTTGCGCATTTCCGGGCGATCGCCGACGCGGTAGACCTTCCGGTCATCCTCTACAACGTGCCGGGGCGCACCGGGAGCAACGTCGAGGCGGCCACCACGCTCGAACTCGCCGAGCATGAGAACATCACGGCGGTTAAGGAGGCGTCGGGAAATCTCGTGCAAATCGCCGAGATCCTCCGCAATCGGCCTCGCGACTTCACGGTACTGTCGGGCGACGATGCACTCACTCTCGCGGTGATGGCCGAGGGAGGAGATGGAGTGATTTCTGTCACTTCGAATGCGGTGCCGGGGTTGGCCGCACAGTTGACGGAATTGTGCGACGCGGGAGACATGGAAGGTGCGCGTTCCGTTGCGCACCGTCTCGCGGCGTGGACAACGGCCGCGTTTGTCGAGTCGAACCCGCTGCCCGCCAAGGCCGCGCTTGCGATGTTGGGAAAGATGCGGAATGTGTTGCGGCTGCCGTTGGTGCCACTCGCCGGGTCGCACGAAGAAACGGTGAGGGCCGCATTGCGCAGAGCCGGGGCGCTGGCATAAATGGACGCAAAAGACCTACGGGGTCGCATCGAAGCGGCGTTGGCCGAGCGCGAAGGTGGGGGCGAAGTTCACGGTGCCCGGCAGACGGTTGAGTTGCTCCTCGAGGCGCTCGAAAAAGGCGACGTGCGCGCCGCCGAGCGTGACGAATCGGGTACCTGGAATGCTGTGCCGTGGGTCAAACGTGGAATTCTGCTCGGGTTTCAGACCGGTACTCTTACTGACATGTCGCCGCCGATGGTGGTGGTCGATTCGCCCTCGATGCCGGCGGGGTTCACCTTTTTCGACAAGGACACCTATCCACTTCGGCCGTTTACGTTGGCGGACGGAGTTCGCATCGTTCCCGGCGGCTCGTCTATCAGGCGCGGCGCGTTCGTGGCCAGTGGAGTTGTCTGTATGCCGCCCATGTACATCAACGTCGGTGCTTATGTGGGTGCTGGCACGATGGTCGATTCACACGCGCTCGTCGGGTCGTGCGCGCAGGTAGGCGAGAGAGTTCACCTGAGCGCAGCGGCGCAGATTGGCGGAGTGCTCGAGCCCGTGAATGCTTCGCCGGTGGTGGTCGAGGATGACGTGATTGTCGGCGGGAACTGTGGCATTTACGAGGGCACGGTTGTGCGCGAGCGCGCGGTGATCGGGGCCGGTGTCGTGCTCACGAGAGGGACGCCGGTGTTCGACCTCGTTCGCGAGGAGGTTTATCGTGCAAGCGCTGACAAGCCACTCGAGATTCCGTCCGGCGCAGTGGTCGTCCCCGGCGCGCGACGGGTTGTATCGAAGTGGGGAGAAAGCGAAGGGTTGTCGCTTCAGACACCCGTCATCGTGAAGTACCGCGACGACAAGACTGATAGCGCTACGGCTCTGGAAGGCTGGCTCAGATGAGCGCGCGCGGCACTGTCCGCGTGCCCGGCGACAAGTCGATCTCGCACCGCGCGCTTATTCTCGGAGCGCTCGCGTCGGGGGAGTCGCGCATCAGGGGAATTCTTCAGTCCGCCGATATTCATTCGACCGCCGCAGTGCTGCGCGCGCTGGGATCTCCGGTCCCTGATCTATCTGCCAGCTTCAGATTTTCAGGAAAGGGACTTCGCGGACTGAGCCAGCCCGGTTCTCCGCTCGACGCAGGAAACAGCGGCACGACAGTGCGGCTCATGTCTGGAGTTGTGGCGGCTCACGATTTCGCTTCGCGCTTCGAGGGCGACGCCAGCCTCAGCAGGCGACCCATGAAACGAATAGCCGAGCCGCTCACGGCGATGGGAGCGCGGTTCGAGTTCGCCCGCAACGATGGTCTTCCGATGACTATTCATGGCGGGCGCCTGTCGGGCATCGCCTGGAACACGCGCGCGGCAAGCGGGCAAACCAAGAGCGCGATACTGCTTGCCGGCCTTGTCGCCGGCGTTCAGGTGTCCGTGCGCGAGTCGCAGAAGTCACGAGACCATACCGAGCGGATGCTCACCTCCATGGGCGCTCCGGTCGAGGCGGACGATCTGACGGTAAGTCTATCGCCAGTAGAATCACTTGCTCCGCTCGACATCACCATTCCCGGCGACCCCTCATCCGCTGCGTACCTCATCGCGCTCGGCGTTCTTCGCACGAGTGGAGAGATTGTGCTGCCGGACATTTGTATCAATCGAACTCGCACCGGGTTCATGCAGCGACTGATGGCAATGGGTGGTGACGTTTCGTGCGACGACAAGTTTGCGATCGCAGGAGACACAGTCGCCACTGTCTTTGCGCGGCCATCGACGCTGCACGATTCCTCGGTCGGGAAGGACGAAGTACCCTCGATGATCGATGAGCTGCCACTTCTGGGATGCGTTGCAGCCGCGGCAGGCGTCGACCTCGAGGTGACGGGGGCGAGCGAATTGCGAGTGAAGGAAAGCGATCGCATTGCGAACCTCGTCTCCAACCTCAACGCTATCGGCGGCCGGGCCGAGGAACTTCCTGACGGGTTCCGGATCATCAAGGGCGCGCGGTCGTTCTCAGGGCGCGTCAGGACTGAAGGCGACCACCGCATCGCAATGGCGTTCGGCGTGCTCGGGGCGCTTCGGGGAAACACAGTCGAGATAGACGATCCAGATTGCGTGGCGGTGTCGTATCCAGGCTTCTGGTCCGATCTCGCATTGCTCGCTCGATAGTCAACAGACCGCAAGGCCGGATGAAAGTTCTCTTCGTAGTTACCGCGTACCCCAGGCATGAGGGGGACGTCATCACTCCGTGGATGGGCGAGACAATCGCTCGACTTCGCCGTGCCGGCACCGATGTTGAAGTTCTCGCTCCGGCCTACAAGGGTGGAGGCGCGACGATGATCGACGGCGTGAAGGTGCACCGCTTTCGATACGCGCCGGCCGCGCTCGAAACTCTGACACACGATGTTCCCGCGGTAGACAGAATCAGGAAGAATCCGTTGTTTGGCGCGCTGCTTCCGTCGTATGTCGCTCGGGGCTCCGCTGTCGCAGCTCGGGTCGCCCGGGAAGGCAGCTTCGACATTGTCCACGCTTTCTGGCCGATACCCCATGGCATCTTCGCGGTCGCCGCGAAGCGGGCGTCGGGCGCCGCGCTCGTTTCTACTTTCTTCTCGTCGGAGCTGAATTGGAACGGCCCTCTGCGCCGCGTGTTCGGTCCGGTCGTACGCAGTATCGTGGAGAATTCGGATGCGGTCACGGTTATCTCGAGCTACACCGCGAGCGTTCTGAGAGAGTACGCGCCAGGCGCTGCGAGTGTGATCGTTCCATTTGGCGCTGCCGCGCTTGGTCGGTCGAGGCCTGCCGATTCCGTGGCGAGGGGGCGCGCCGATCCATTCGATCTTCTTTTTATTGGCCGCCTGGTGCGCAGAAAGGGCGTCGACGTGCTCCTCCGTTCTGTCGCTCTGCTCAAGAGCGATCCACGATTGCACCTTCGAGTAGTGGGGGGCGGACCGGAGGAGGGTGCTCTCGTCGCCGAGACGGCCCGACTGGGATTGGGCGAAAGGGTGACGTTTGAGGGAGTGGTGAGCTCTGAGCGAGTCAGCGAATTGCTGGAAGAATGCCATGCGCTTGTTCTTCCAGCGATCGTCACGGAGACAGGCGAGACCGAAGGGCTTGGCGTCGTCCTTATAGAAGCGATGGGCTACGGCAAGCCCGTGATCGCCACCTCGGCAGGGGGCATCGTCGACATTGTGAGCGACGGCGAAACCGGATTGCTCGCTCCTCCGGGTGACGCTGCCGCGCTGGCCTCAACCATTCGCAGAGCAATGGACGACCCGGAATCGTTGGCGCGAATCGCTGAGCGGGGTGCCGCATTTGCCGAGCGTGCGTTCGGATGGGACGCGATTGTGTCGTCGTTGACCGCGGTGTATGAGAACGCGGTCAATAATCGGACTGGCGCGAAGCGCAGGCGCTAAAGACCTTTGTGGCACGACGGCGCTGTGATCTTGCGCGCCCCCGAGGAAACCCAAATCGACATCAGGAACCGCCAGATGGTCTTCAAGCTGCATTCCAGCCAGTGACTCCGCCGAAGCAGCCCGCGCCGAACCAGCCTGCGCCGCGCAAGCAGCGTACGGCGCCGTCTACGCGACCCGCGGTTTCGATCCGGGATGAAGATCCGGAGCTCATTATTTCTTTCAAGCTCGCGACGGCAATCTTCTTTGCGCTCGCGATTGTGTACTACGGCCCCGCGTTCTTTCCAGGGCGACAGATATTCGGCACTGACTATCTCGCCGGCGGATACCAGTTCCTGGAATTTCTCTCCAATCAACTCCGCTCGGGAGTGATGCCCAAGTGGGTGCCGTACGTGTACGGCGGCGTGCCGCTGCATGCCAATCCGGGAAGCGCGTACTATCCGTCGCGCCTGCTGTTGATGTTTGTCCTCCCTGAGTCGCGCATGTTCGCGGCGGTGCTGCTCCTGCAGTTCGCCGTCGCTGGTACGGGCATGTATCTCCTCGCGCGCGAGCTCGGCGCGCGCACATGGATCGCATTCGTGTGCGGCCTGGCGTTCATGTTCACGGGCATCACAATGTCCGGCGTTTACAGCGGACATGACGGAAGAATCATCGTCGCGACTTTCTCGCCGATGGTTTTTTACTTCATCCATCGCGGCATTCGCACGGGAGCGCTGGCCTCGTTCGCGGGGGTTGCCGCAACGCTTGGCATGACGCTCCTATCGTTCCAGATTCAGAGCAACTACTACCTGCTGATCGCCGCCGCTGCGTGGACCATCTTCTGCGCGTGGCAGTTCCGCGCTGCGGGAGGTAAGCGGATCGCTCTGCGAATGGGGCAGGCGATACTTGCGGTGGCGTTCGCGTTCGCGCTTTCGGCGGTAAACTTCCTGCCGTTCATCGACTACGTCGCCGAATCGCCCCGCGGACAGGCGGGCGGACGTGGGTACGAGTACGCGACATCGTTCTCGATGCCGCCGGCCGAGACCATCGGACTCGCGATTCCTGAGCAGCAAGGCGTACTCGGGACTTACCATGGAAAGAGTTTCTTCAAGCAGCACACCGAGTACGTCGGAGCGCTTGTCATCGCGATGCTGCTCCTGGGCCTGTACTTCGCACGGCGCAGCCGTTACTGGGCATTCTTCGGAGCGACTTCGCTCGTCGCGCTCAGCATGTCGCTTGGCGGATACACGCCGTTGTACAAGTTGTATTTCAAGTTCCTCCCCGGAGTGAACAAGTTCCGCGCACCGTCAATTTCCTTCTTTCTCGTATCGATGTCGCTGGTGGTGATGGCGGCACTGACACTTGAAGCGATGGCGCGGGTGCGCGATGCGGCTCCCGAGGAAGAGAAGCTGGCGCGCAAGGCGGCAAAGTCCGCCGGCAATGTCAGGACTGACGCGGACTATGCACGCTTTCTCACCGTCGGCCTGATGCTGCTGGCGGTGCTGATGCTTCTCATGTCACAGGCGATTCCGTCGCCAATGGGTGAGGGAACAGGCTGGCTTCGATTCGCGCTCTTCCTCGGACTGGTCGCCTTCCTTTTATGGAAGTGGGTCAAGGTTCAGATCTCCTCGCGCGTCCTCGCGCTCGCGCTGAGTGTGCTTACGCTTGCCGACCTCTGGGCCGTCACGCGCCGGTTCTTTCAGACCGTTCCGCCTCCCGAAGAGGTTTATGCTGCCGACGATGTTGTGCAGTACCTGCAGGCGCAGGGAGATGGTAGCCGCGTCTGGGTTTTTCCTTTCGGAAACCAGGCAGTGTATCACGGCCTCGATCAGGTCGGCGATAATCGGATTCCGCTCAAGAACTATCTGATGCACTTCGGGTTCGAGCAGGCTGGCGGTGAGCACGGCAATCAGCTCGAGCGGTTCAATCAGTACGCCGGGAAGGGGCAGCAGGTTTACGTGGACTGGCACAACTTCACGGGTTGGCCCGCGTTCATGAGCGCGGCCAACATCGGTTACATCGTGAGCGGGCTCGAGCTCCAGCTCGGCGACAGCGCCAATCCGATCAAACCCATCGAGGAAGTGTTTCGCGGGCGCGCGGCGATCGTGTACCGCAACAACACTGCTCTTCCGCGCGCTTACGTGGTTCCTGACGTGCGCGTAATCCCCGAAAGCGAAGCCGCACTCTCGTTCATGAAGGTGAGGGGCTGGAACCCACGCGACGTTGCGGTCGTCGATCGCCCAATTGGCATCCCTCTCACGCCAGGACCACTGGTTGACTCGACGCGAATCATCGAGAAAACTCCTGACAAGGTAGTGGTGCGCACCAACACGAGCAGGCCCGCGCTGCTGGTGCTGAGCGATGTGTACGCCCACGGATGGAAGGCCTGGGTGGATGAAAAGCCGACGCCCATCGCGATTACCAATGTTGCCTTCCGCGGAGTTCCAGTGGGTGCCGGTCCGCACACAGTGCGTTTTGAGTTCGATCCTGAAGACCTCAGGACGGGGCGCATGATCAGTTCGATTCTCGCGCTCATTCTGATTGGGTACGGCATCGGATTGGTCGTGGTCCGGCGCCGCCGGCGCGATGAGGAGCCGGGGGCAGCGTGACCGAGTCGAAAGTGATCGAGCTGGGGACGCCGGATGGGCGAGCCGCGTCGCGCGAAACCGCCGTCGACACGGCTGCGTACAGGCCGGCGTTCGCTGTCATCGTGCCGGCGTTCAATGAGGCGGAGAATGTCGGCCCCCTGTTCGATGCGCTTGCCGCGACTTTCGAAAAGCATTCGCTCGACGGCGAAGTCATTCTCGTGGACGATGGCTCCACGGACGAGACATGGAACCTGGCTGTCGCTGCGGCGGCGCGAATGGGCGACCGCGCGCATGTCGTGCGCCACCGGCGCAATCTCGGAAAGACCGAGTCGATGCTCACGGGTGCGAGAGAGGCGAGAGCCGACGTCTTTATCGTTTTCGACGCAGACCTGCAGCATTCGACGGAAGAGATCCCGCGATTCATGGCCCAGATCGACTCGGGCTGGGACATCGTCACCGGAAGGAAAGTGGGAGCGTACGAGAAGCGCGCGGTGAGTTCGGTTTACAACCGTGTTTCGCGCTTTCTTTTCGACGTTCCGGTGCGGGACCTGAATTCGATGAAGGCATTCCGCCGGGAGGTGCTCGACAGCGTTCCGCTCAGGCACGACTGGCACCGATTCTTCGTCGTGATCGCGTACGCTCGCGGGTATTCCGTGTCCGAAATCGACATCGAGCTTTTCCCCCGGAAGGCAGGTGTTTCCAAGTACACGGGAAAGGGCCGGATAGTGTCGAGCCTCGGAGACCTTCTCGTCGTCTGGTTTTACCTGCGCTTCAGCCGAAAGCCGATGCAGCTTTTCGGTGGCGTCGGGGTGGTGCTTACCGGGCTTGGCCTCGTGATCGGGCTCATACTGACGGTCCTTCGCGCGCTGAGTATAGGGCCGCCGCCAACCGGCTACCGGCCGCTTCTCGGGCTCGTTGTGCTGCTCATAGTCGTCGGAATCACTCTGTTTGGATTTGGATTCACGGCCGAGATGATAGCGTTGCTCCGGAGCGACCTCGAACAGCTCAAGCGTGGCGAAAGGCGTCAGGTGGACTAGGTGCGTCGATTATATTCGGCGCATGTCGAACAAGAGAGTGGCCATCGCAATCGATGGCCCCGCCGCATCCGGAAAGTCGTCTACGTCGAAGGCGATCGCCCGGACGCTTGGATTTCACCATGTTGATTCTGGTGCGCTATACCGTGCCGCAACCGCCGCACGGTTGCGAGCGGGCGGAGACGTCGAAACCTGGACCGAGGATTCAGTTCTTGAGGCGGCGAGAGTGGTTTCGCTGTCTCCTACCAAGTCAGGCTTTACTACGTTGCTAAACGGCGCCAATGCCGAAACGGAGATGCGCGGCGAGGGTGTAACGAGCAAGGTGTCGGCGGTGGCCAAAATGTCCGGCGTTCGCGATTGGGTGAATTCGGTCGTGAGAAAGGCCGGCGAGGAATTCGACGTGGTGGTGGACGGCCGCGACATCGGTACGGTGGTTTTTCCTGATGCGGCGCTCAAGGTTTTTCTCGTGGCGGCACCGGGAGAGCGTGCGAAACGGCGGCTCCTCGAGCGGCTTCACCGGGACTCCACGGACGACGAAATCGCCGAGGAGACGGGGAAGATAATTTTGCGGGACGAGATGGATGCGGCTCAGAGCGCTCGGGCTCCCGAAGCCATAGTGATCGACACGACCCACATGGCGCAGGCGGACCAGATCGCGCGAATCGTCGAGCTTGCGAGGGCGGTGAAGGGATAGGGCAACCGTGATGCTAACGAAGCCGTCGCCGCTGACGCCAGGAGCGCGGTGATCCTGGATGTTGGGCGTGGCCCCCCTTGCGCTTTTAACTCGTATCCTGCATCACCTAGCCTGCACGCGTTCATATGTTCAGGATCCGATGGCCCCACCCGATAAAGGACTTTGACAATGCGCAGGTCTATCGTTTCGCTATTCCTCGCAGGATTGGCGCTCCACGGATGCGCATCGGCGCCGCTCCCGCCCCCGCAGCCCGTGGGACTCGCAGGCCTCCCTCCGACGATTACCGTCGCTGAATGGCCCTTCTGGGTTGACATACCAATTGAAACCAAGGATTACGACCGCACCTGGAAAACGCTGATAGACATTGTATCGGAGCGGGCCGCAATTGGTGTGCTCGACAAGGAGAGCGGCTACATAAGAACTGAGTGGCGACCCGTCGATATCTCGACCGCGATGATACTGGGGACCGATATGAGGGGTCGGCCGATGGCCGTTAGTGCGAGCATGACCGGTGAGCAGCGCTACACTTTCCGGGTTCGCCTTGCGGACAGCAAGATCAGGATGGGAATCGAGGCCCGGGTGATGCCGAGTCAGAGGTGGGCAAATGGACTGAGAAACCTCCCCAACGCTCCATGGGTCGGGATCCACCGGGAACTCCAGGACCGTCTCGTCGTCCGCTAAGGGCGACAAGAGTTGAAGGTCGACTGCGGAATGGCAAGGGCAACTGCCATCAGGGAGAACCGAGGGAGACCAGGGAGAATGGGGAGACTTTCTGGAACGAGAAAGGAAAGGCGGTTGTGTTGTAAGCACCCACCGAGTCCGGTGTCTGTCCCCATCCTTCAGTTGCTATCAGGTGTCTCCCCCACTCCCCCCGCTCCCCCCAATTCTCCCTGATGGCAGTTGCCGTTGCAGTTGCCGTGGATCCTGCCCGGGGAGAATCCCCTGTGACATTTCTATCCGTGGTGGACAACTTCCCCGCAGAAAGTTGAATTTGCGGCCCGGTCTGCCTATACTTGTAGGCTGGCCTCGAACGCCCTGAATCCACCCTTTTCCCAGTAGAATGCCCGACCTCGACATCGAAGAAACCCCAACCGGCACGATGCTGACCCCGCGCGAAAAGCGCGATCTGCAGAAGGCGCAGCTGCGCCCGCTTGCCAACCTCCGCCCCGAACTCTACGACGAAGACGACTACTCACCCGACGAACTCGAGTCCATGATGGCCATGTACAATGGCACGATGGCCTCGATCGAAGAAGGCGAGATCGTAAAGTCAGTCGTCCTCGACATCCGCGACAACATGGTCGTCCTCGACATCGGATTCAAATCCGAAGGGACGATCCCGCTCGAAGAATTCAAGGACATGCCCGACCTGAAGGCCGGCGATGAAGTCGAAGTGCTCCTCGAGCACCTCGAGGACATGGAAGGCTCGGTCGTGCTCTCCAAGAAGAAAGCCGACTTCATGCGCGTGTGGGAACGCATCCGCGTTGCCTACGAAAGCGATCAGCCCGTGAACGGAACCCTGGTCAAGAAGATCAAGGGCGGCGTCGTGGTCGATCTCATGGGAGTCGATGCATTCCTTCCAGGGTCGCAGATCGCCCTTCGCCGCGTTCCGAACGTGGACGAGCTACTCGGACAGTCATTCGAGTTCAAGATCATCAAGCTCAATAAGCGCCGGCGGAACATCGTCGTCTCGCGCCGCGTCATTCTCGAGCAGGAGCGGGCAGGCAAGCGCGACAAGCTGATGAAGGACCTTCAGAAGGATCAGGTGCGGAAGGGTGTCGTCAAGAACATCACCGACTTCGGTGCATTCATTGACCTGGGCGGCGTGGACGGATTGCTCCACATCACCGACATGTCGTACGGACGCATTCAGCATCCGTCGGAGATGGTTCAGATCGGGCAGGAGCTCGAGGTCAAGGTTCTCGATATCGACTGGGAGAGAGAGCGCATCTCGCTCGGGCTCAAGCAGCTCCAGAGCTACCCGTGGAAGGATGTCGCGGAGAAATATCCGGTCGGCACGCGCGTGTCGGGCAAGGTGGTGTCGATCACCAACTACGGCGCGTTTATCGAACTCGAGCCGGGCATCGAGGGTCTGGTGCACATCAGCGAGATGAGCTGGACTCGCAACGTGCG
>JBKJRW010000204.1:0-5987 GCA_046593165.1 Gemmatimonadaceae bacterium | reverse complement strand
GTAGCGTTCGTGGTGCTCGGCGGCTTTCTTCTCCGCCGCTGGCCGCGGCTCGTCTATGCTCACGTCCCGGTGGCCGTTTGGGGAGTGCTCATCGAGTTCGCGGGATGGGTCTGCCCGCTCACTCCGCTCGAGAACTCACTCCGCCGGCGCGGTGGCGAGGCCGGGTACGAGGGCGGGTTCATCGACAATTACGTGATGCCCGCCCTCTACCCAATCGGACTCACGCGCAACATCCAGTATCTGCTGGGATTTTTCGCTCTCCTGATGAACGTCGTCGCATACACGATGTTCCTCCGCCGGCGTCGCGAGCGGTAACGCAACCCGGCTCTCACTGGCGTTTCGAATCACCGGCACGCAAATTGGCGACCCAATCCCGGAGCCGGATAAAGCGTGGCGATGGCAGTACCCGATGGGCTGGCTGATCTTCTCGCTGACCGCTACAGAATCGAGCGCGAGCTCGGCCAGGGCGGGATGGCGACGGTATACCTTGCGCAGGACCTCAAGCACCGGCGTGATGTGGCCATCAAGGTGCTCAAGCCTGACGTAGCGGCAGCAATCGCGCACGACAGGTTCCTGCGCGAAATAGACGTCGCGGCGCACCTCAATCACCCGCACATCGTGGCCCTGTTCGATTCCGGCGCGCACGACGATCTCCTCTACTACGTGATGCCCTGCATAAGGGGCGAGTCGCTTCGGGCACTGCTCGACCGGGAAAAGACGTTGCCGCTCGATGAAGCGTTGCGCCTCACCCGCGAGATCGCCAGCGCGCTGGCGCACGCGCACCGCAACGACGTCGTCCATCGCGACATAAAGCCGGGGAACGTGCTCCTTGCCGACGGGATCGCAGTCGTCACGGACTTCGGCATCAGCAGGGCGATGAGCTCGGCCGCCGAAACCGGAGGCGAGCCGATTTTCTCAAGTTGCCAGAGCTGATGAAGGTCTATATCTATCCGACAGATCGGGAGTGGTATCGCTTCCTCAGCAACCGGCCAAACACGGATGAGGTGAATTTCTGGCGACCCGGCGGGCGCCAGCCATTTCGCCAGTTACACCCAGGCGACCTTTTTCTATTCCGCTTTGGCAAGCCCGATGACGCAATCGTCGGGGGTGGCACCTATACCCACTTCTCTTTCGCGCCCTTGTTCCAGGCCTGGGAAGCATTCGGCGAAAAGAACGGGACCATCAATTACGATAGCTTCCTCAGACTTATCGCGCGCTACAAGGAGATCGGGGGGGCGCCCGAAGAAGCTGCAGGCGCGATAATCGGGAACATAGTTCTGACGGCGCCCTTCTTCCTGCACCGTGAAGATTGGATTCCGATTCCTCGTGATTACAAGACCACGAGCCCGCAGGGTCAAGGCTACGACGCGAACACGGGAACAGGTAGAGAGCTCTTGCATACTGTCGAAAACAAGTTGCGAGCGAGTCAACCGCTCCGCGTCGCAGAGTCAATGACTGAAGCAGTGCATTTCGGAGAAAGCGTTGTGAGGCGCCGCCTTGGCCAAGGCGGCTTTTCCATGGTCGTTTCCGACGCGTACGAGAAACGCTGCGCGATAACTGGAGAGCGCACGTTGCCCGTACTGGAAGCAGCGCACATCGTCCCGGTGGCACGCGGCGGGATGCACCGGCCCGACAACGGCCTTTTGCTCCGGTCTGACATCCACAAGCTGTTCGACCGCGGCTACGTAACGGTTGATACTGCCGGCAACTTTCGTGTGAGCACCAAGCTCAAGGATGACTGGCAGAACGGACAGATTTATTACGACCTCGACGGCCGGACCATTCGGATGCCAGGTGCAACGCCCCTTCAACCTGCACGTCAGTTTCTCGAGTGGCATAACGACATGCTTTTCAGAAAATGACTGATAGGACCGAACTTCAGGAGTTGGAAGAGGCAGTCAAGACATTCGCGGCCGCGAGAGACTGGGGAAAGTTCCACGATCCCAAAAACCTGGCGATGGCGCTCGCTTCCGAAACTGGCGAGCTATGCGCGGTACTCCGGTGGATCGCGAACGACGAATCCGATCGGGCAATAGGAACGGAACCAATCCGTTCAGAGCTTCTTTCGGAAATGGGGGACGTCGCCGTGTTGTTGCTTCTGCTGTGTCAGCGAGTGGGGACGCATTTGAATGAGGTCGTTCTGGAAAAGCTGGCCGCAAACGGTTTGAAGTATCCTGTCACCGAGTCAAAAGGTCGCGCAGAGAAGCCAACCACGTGAATCAGAGGACCGTGTGAACCACCGACGGATTCCGCATTCCCCCGTCACGCAGGCGTTCTTCCCCCGCACCGGCGCGTTGGACAACCTCAAGCGCGCGCTCCTCGCAACGCACGAGGAATCGGTTCGGGATCACCTCAACGGAACAACCAGTGCACCGTTCGAGGCGAGGCCAGACGCGAAAATCGCGGTGAAGGTTATCGATACCCGGGGAAATGAGCTGATGGTGGTGAGGGCCATCGGCAAGGCGATATCAAAGGGATGATCGAGTCATCTGCAGCGTCGCCACAGGTGTTGGACGAAATTGTGGCGCGTCTCATCTCAGCGTATCACCCACGGAGGATCTATCTCTTTGGCAGCCGCGCGCGTGGCGACGCACATGCGGATAGTGATTACGATCTTCTTGTCGAAATCGCAGCGACTCGGGCCGTTGATGACCGCATAAAGAGCTTTGAGATCCCTGGCTTGGACGTTCAGTTGCATATCCGTTCCCCGGGCCAGATCGAACGCTCCAAGGATGATCCGGGAACTGTCGATTGGGATGCCGTCCGCGAGGGGATGCTGCTCTATTCCTGGCGCGACATCCCCATCCTCAAGCCCGGGCGAGTGCGAGAGCATCGCCGTCGGACCCCTCCATCGCTCACGGGATGGCTGCGCCGCGCGGAGAAAGACATTCGGCTCGCACGCCACCTTGCCGGACTGCCTCCTGACGATTGGGAAGAGGACATCGCGTACCACTCCCAGCAATCGGCCGAAAAGTACCTCAAAGCGCTGATCATCGCCCAAGGGAAGCGGCCTGCGCGCACCCACAAGCTTCTTGAGCTGTTGCAACAGGCACGCGATCTGGGATTCCGGTTTGAGGGGTTCGATCGCACGTGCCTCACGTTGAGCCGCTACGCTGTTGCCGGACGATACCCCGCCCCACATGCGGTCACACCACCACGTGCCCGGCGCGCTCTCGCCGGCGCTGAACGCATAACGGCTCTCGTGCTGACCTATCTGAAATGACCATCGAAGTTACCCAGCCGATCCTCGTACCTCCCTACGAGGAACCGGACAAGCACTGGTACATCCAGCAAGGCGAAACACCTCGGCAACTCGAAGGCCGTTGGCGCTCGTTCGTATTTCGTCCACGCAACTAGCGAGAGGACTAGGACCTTTGGACGGCACCCTCGCCCGGATGCCCGAATACGAGAACGCGTACGAGATGGTTCTCGTCAACCGCCTTCGCGAAGCAGTGGGATGCTGGGGGATAGTGGATATCCCGAGGTCAGCTGTCGACCTCAGGAAAGGTCGCTGAGCTGAACAATGCGTAGTCCCCCAATTGGCGGCAGCCGTCGATCATTCGTCAGGAATGTCGAACACCGAGCCGTCAACGCCGCCGCTACCTGCAGAGCATCAGGAGTCTTGATCTTGTACCTCGCGCGAAGCTGAGCCGCAGCACGAAGTTGGTTGCGCTCGATATTCACCATCGTAAGCCCACGGCTGCGAGTCAGAAGTGCCTCATACCGCTCGGCCAGCGACAAGTCGCCAGTCCTATAAGGCACCACAAGGACCTCCAGAAGAGTCAGCTCCGAGGTAACCAGCACCCTCTCGCCATTTGTCGCGCTGGCAAATATCGATCGCACCAGCGGCAGCCATTCCGGCGCTTCTTCGATGAGATAGATGAAAATCGAAGTGTCGAGCGCCACTGGCCCGACACCCAACGCGCTGGTCACTCCCACGAATCTCTCTCTTCATTGACGTACTTGCCCGCGTCGATCCCAGCCCACAGTTCCTTTCCAAGACCTTGCAGTCCGAGGATCGAAAGCTCCTCCTGCTCCTCAACAGCGGCCGAGAGAATTCGTGTCACCTCCTGGGATACCGACCGATTCTGCCTCTTTGCACGTGCCTTGAGTCTGCGGTACAGGCCGTCCGGAAGATTCTTGATATTCAGCGTTGCCATGAGTTCCTCCGTTATGCCTCCAATATGGAGGAACGACGGAGCGGTGTCAATCTCGATCATGTTTCGGTCCTTTCCAGGAAGGTCGATACGGCTCATTCCTACCCCGCCAGAAAAGTGACCCGCCTGGCCCCTGAACGGGAACGTATTCCATTGACCAAGTGATCATTTTCCTGAGGTTCGGGATATATTTGGCCCAATGACGCGCGCCGAGATCACCACACCCGAAATTCTCGCCGACGAATCTGTCGTGGAACTCTCGCTTCGCCCCCAACGACTCGCCGAATTCATCGGCCAGCCCAAGGTGAAGGACAGCATGCGCATCTACATCGATGCCGCAATCTCCCGGCGCGAGCCGCTCGACCACACGCTCTTCTTCGGCCCCGCGGGACTCGGCAAAACCACACTCGCAGAACTCATCGCGCGCGAGATGGGCGTCAACGTCCGCACCACATCAGGCCCGGCGCTCGAGAAGCCGGGAGACCTTGTCGGGACACTGACGAATCTCCGCGAGGGCGACATCCTCTTCATCGACGAGATTCACCGCCTGCGGCCCGTGATCGAGGAGTTCCTGTATCCCGCCATGGAAGACTTCAGAATCGACATCCGTCTCTCCGAAGGGCCGAAGGCCCAGACAATCACGATGCCGATAGAGAGGTTCACGCTGGTCGGTGCTACGACACGCCTCGGCCTTCTCACTCCCCCCATGCGCGCCCGGTTCGGAATTGAACAGCGCCTGAATTTTTATCCGGCCGCAGACCTCGAGACTATCGTCCGCCGCACAGCCGAAGTGCTCAAAGTCGAGATCGACGACGGCGGTGCCGAAGAAATCGCGTGCCGTTCGCGCGGAACCCCGCGGGTGGCCAACCGGCTTCTTCGCCGCATTCGCGACTACGCCCAGGTAAAATCCAACGGCAAGATTACTCGCGACGTCGCAAAAGACGCGCTCCAGCTCCTCGACGTCGATCAGTTCGGCCTCGACGACATGGACTCGCGAATCCTCAAGACCATCATCGAGAAATTCGACGGCGGACCAGTTGGCGTCTCGACAATCGCCGCAGCAGTCGGCGAAGACCAGGGGACAATCGAAGAAGTTTACGAACCGTTCCTCGTGCAGAACGGATTTCTTCAGCGCACGCCACGCGGGCGCATGGCGACGGCGCAGGCTTACCGCCACTTCGGGTTTACGCTGCCGTCGGGCGGAACCCAGCAGCCATCCCTCTTTTAAGATCGCAGATCAACGACTCTGACCCCTTGATCGGAAACCTCACCAGCCACTACGACTTCGCCCTCCCTCCTGAGCTCATTGCCCAGACCCCGGCCGAGCTGCGAGACGAGAGCCGCCTCATGGTCCTCCGCCGCGACACAAACGAAATAGAGCACCGCACATTCAAGGATCTCGCCCATCTCATTCCGTCCGGCGACACGATCGTCCTCAACACCACCCGCGTCTTCCGCGCTCGCCTGCTCGGCACCCGCGACTCGGGCGCTCCCGCCGAACTACTCCTGCTTAAAGCGCTTGGCGACAACCGGTTCGAAGCCATGGTGCATCCCGGTGGAAAACTGAAAGCCGGCCGCAAGGTTCACATCGCGCCCGGCTTTGATGCCGAGATTCTCGAGACGACCGAGCGAAGAACCCGCATCGTGAAGCTCCACTCGACGCTTCCTGTCGATGACGCGATTGAACGCTACGGTCATGTCCCGCTCCCTCCGTACATCAGGCGCGGCGACGAAGCCACCGATGCAGCCCGCTACCAGACAGTCTACGCGCAGCAGCCGGGCTCGGTCGCCGCTCCGACTGCCGGACTTCACTTCACACCCCAACTGCTG
>JBKJRW010000144.1:0-6577 GCA_046593165.1 Gemmatimonadaceae bacterium | reverse complement strand
CTGGTCGATCTACTTCAACACCGTACTCATTGCCACGCTGGATG
Source organism: Gemmatimonadaceae bacterium (assembly GCA_046593165.1). GTDB lineage: Bacteria > Gemmatimonadota > Gemmatimonadetes > Gemmatimonadales > Gemmatimonadaceae > UBA4720. The sequence continues at coordinate 6,533 of JBKJRW010000144.1, read as the reverse complement.
AGCGTGATTACATCATCCGTGGGTAACCCCGAAAGTGTTACCTATGTTGCTGGACATTTGTGTTACCTATCTTCCCGGCTGCTCAAGGCGCGCAGATGCTGCCGTGCGAGACGACGCAGCGATACTGGTTCACTTCGCTTGCCGGACTTCCGCGAAGAGCGCCTGTGCGGCGTTGCCGAGCGCGGCGAGTGGATTCGCGGATTGTAGCAGGTCATGCACGGAGATCGGACCCGAACTAAGCGTCGCGGAATCCGTCAGCAGATAGAATGTCGCGGAATCTGGACCCGGTATGGGAAACGTCGAGCGTTCGCGAAACGCAGCACGTTGTGCCTCGCCCGCGTGCCGAAACGCGTCCGCAGCGCGCGCGACATTTGGATGAACTCCCGCCCCAATCGTCCCGCCACCGGGATCTAGGTAGAGGCTGACTGATCCGTCATCGATGGCGACCAGTGTAGCGAGGCCGTCGCCGAGATTCCAATCCATCACAACGCCGCGAACCGCGCCTGGACTGGTCGGTTTGAGATCGGCCAATAGCTGGCGCGTTAATACTGCGTCACGCAGTGCGCTGCTCGCCGCAATTGTCGGAGACGGCGTACGATCTTCTGTCGCTGATGGGCGTCGATTTCGAACGAGCCATACGACTGCGAGTGCGATGACAACTGCAATGATCCAGCGCGACATCTGACCTCGCAAAAATGTGTGGTACGCTATCTAACGCCAATTATACCGTCATCTTATCTTGCGAAGCGCACGCAACCGTACTTGCGCTCGCAACATAATTCCAACTCGTCATTTCTAGAGCGTTCTAAGTGCTGCCGTGACAATCAGATAGAAGAAGTGCCGTCAGGTAAACACGGGATTAGGCTGCGAGGCCCTGCAGCTAAACGCGCTAACCTCTAAAATTTTCCGTAGTACTGGAAAGTAAGCCCCACCACTCTTGAAAGCCCGCCCCAGGGAATGCGGCCACTCCCGCCAACGTCGACTGTCTCCGGATCAACGTCACAAGCACGGCTTCAATCAGAACTACGCGCTCGGTATGATGAGCCTCAAGTTCAGCGCCGTCGAGGACGGCACGCTCGAATTCGCCTGATGACTATGTACATCGATTCGGGTCAACCACTGGCAGACGCTCCAGGACGACGTGCAGCTGCTCGACGCTGCGGAGAAAGCGGAGCGAGAGTTTTATTCGACAGCACCAGCTTCCTGCTCGCGGCGCTGCATCACGCAGGGCTTGTAGCGCTCACCCACACGCCGAGCCCGATGGACTTTCTCCGCGACCTCCTCGGCCGTCCGATAAACGAGAGGCCGGTCATGCTGGTTGTGACTGGTTATCCGGCTGAGGGGGCGAAGGTTCCCAATATTCAGCGGAAGCGGCTGGAGGAGATCGCGACTTTTCTCTAATGGCCAGGGCTGACGCAGCCGGCTCCTGCGCGTCCGCCCGCTGGAGGGCCGAGCTCAAGCCAAGAATTGCGCGTCATGCAGCGTCGAGCACATCGCGGACCTTGCGCGCCAGGATGTCTGGGGTGAACGGCTTCTGGATGAAGTGCATCTCCGGGTCGAGCAGTCCGCGCCGCACCATGTCGCCGTCAGCGTACCCGGACATGTAGATCACACGCATCTCCGGGTACAATCCTCGAACTTTCGACGCGAGCAGGTCTCCGTTCATAACGGGCATCACGACGTCAGTGACCAGGAGGTCGATTGTGGTGTCTCGCCCGCCAGCGAGCACCAGCGCCTCGGCCCCGTTCCGAGCCTCGAGGACGCAATAGCCCTGACGCGCGAGCACGCGGCGGGCAAGGCGCCTGACACAATCCTCGTCCTCGACGAGCAGGATGGTTTCGGCACCTCTGGGCCGGGGAGGGACGTCGGCGACCGAGCCGATCCCCGTTGCCACACGCGCAGCATGTGGCAGATAGACCTTGAAAGTCGTTCCGTGCCCGACTTCGCTGGTGACCGAGACGAAGCCGCCCGATTGCTGCACGATGCCATACACAGTGGCCAATCCGAGCCCAGTCCCATGGCCCGTTTCCTTCGTAGTGAAGAACGGCTCGAATATTCGCGCCTTGGTCGCGGCGTCCATTCCAGAGCCCGTGTCACTGATGGCGAGCATCGCATATGAGCCCGGGGGGACATCGGCGCGAATGTCTGCTTGATACTTTCCGAGCTCGACGTTCGCCGTGTCGATGGTGATCGTGCCGCCGACCGGCATCGCATCCCGGGCGTTCACCGCAAGGTTCATGATCACTTGTTCGATCTGGCCGGGGTCGGCGAGAACGGGGCCGAGCGTCGGATCGGTGTTCGTGACAATCTCGATGTCGTCGCCGATGAGGCGGCGCAACATGGACGTCAGGCCGACCGACACGGCGTTGAGATCCAGCAGGCGAGGCTGGAGTAACTGCCGTCGGCTGAACGCGAGGAGCTGGCGTGTCAGTCCGGTAGCTCGCTCCGTGGCTGCCTTGATCTCGCGCAAGTCGGTCGCCGCCGCACTTTCCTCATTTTCCTGCTCGAGCAGAATGGCCGTGTAGGAAGTGATGACCGTCAGCAGGTTGTTGAAGTCGTGGGCCACTCCCCCTGCGAGCTGCCCCACAGCTTCCATTTTCTGCGACTGGCGAAGCTGGTCTTCAAGCTGTTGGCGTGCCGTGACGTCGCGAAAGCTCCACACGCGCCCGACCGTCTCACCGCCAATACGCTGAGGCAGCGAGTAGCGCTCGAATACGCGCCCGTCCTTGAAGCGGAGGACGTCGAAGCTCTCGGCGTCGGGCTCGTCGTACAGCTCGCGCACCTTCGCCAGAAACGGTTCCGGGTCCCGCAGTTGCTCGAGGACGAACCCGAGCGCGAGCTTGTCGTCAGCCCAGTCCCGGATGTGATCAGGAATCCTCCAGATGTCGAGGAACTTCTGGTTCATCTGGACCATCTTTCCGTTCGAATCCACGACTAGAATTCCATCGGTAGTGGATTCAAGCGTTGCGGTCAGGGTGGAGAGAGCCCGGCTCAGGCCTTCCTCGGCTCGCTGGCTTTCGGCAAACGCGTTCTGCAGCAGCCGGAATCGATCCGCCAGTTCCTCCGAGACAGTCTCCAGGGAATGCTCGAGCATCGCCCGGTCGTCGTCAGACTGTTCGTAGGCGCGAGCGACCGCCGCGATGAAAGGACCGATGGCCTCCGGCGCGCCGTCAACGGATCCGAAGGAATGGCGGAGCTGGCGAGCAAGGAGCTTGTGCATCGCGGTTACAGTTCCGACAGAGTAGTGATCGTCATCGTCTGATTGTGCAGCTCGCACTTTGCCGACGGTGAAAAAGGCGCGATCTCGCCATAGGAGTAGAAGCCGGTGAACGTCGTCGATTCGCCGAGGACGTCACGCACACTCTCCACCTCTTCCTCCGTCCGCTGCTTCAGCACGAGCTTTCTCCCAACGCAACTGATGAGTATTGCCAGGTCCGGCCTTTCGCTGCCCACGGGTTCGTAACTGCTACCGGCGGCTCCATGCGCCCCGTCGATGAGCCGGTCCACATTCGCTTTCATGAGGCGCGCGTACCCGCCTTGAGGAACGTCGCCCGCGAAAATGAGACTCCCCGCCTTCTCATCGATGCCAAGGATGGTTCGAACGACACGCTTGTCACCGCTCGTCCCGCGAAGACTGAGGGGGAAAAGCAGGCCGCTGGCAGGAAGGTCGGCGGCATGGGGGCCGAGATATTTCTTGTACAGCTCGAGCGCGGATCCGCCGTCGAGCTCGTAGAGGATATTCCGCTCCGAGCGCGTCACGAGCCGATCGGGACCGAAAGGATCCCACCCTCCCATCGAGCCATAGCCAATACGCAATCGGTCGCCATAAAACCCGACAGCCGCGACGGCGCCCTCCATTGTCTCGTCGTCCAGGCACACAATGGTGCGCTCGAAGCGCGCTCCGTCGCCGGCAAGTCCGCCGGTGACAGCTACGTTTGCCGGAAGGCCGCGCTGAAGCCCCTTGACCAGCTCCGAGCCGTTGATCTTCAGGCCTTCCGCGAGTACGAAAACGTGCACGAGGTTGTCGGATGCAAGATCGCTCGCGAGCAGTTCGCCGACTGCATCGCATGTAACCGTGCCGGCAAGCAGGCGGCAAGCGGTCCGGACCTGCGTGTGCTCGAAGTGGATGGCCGTGGCTACCACCGTCCCGTCGGAGACGGTCGTCCCACAGATCTCCCCAGCCGTGGAACATCCGAGGAGGTGGGCCTGCGGATGGGCACGGCGGACGGTCGAAATGATCCCCGGGTCAGCCAGAGCTTCCCTTGCGCCAAACACGAGTACGAGCTGCGCGGGTGGCATCGCTGTTGCGGCGCGCGTGGCTGTCCAGCCCGTCGCCTCGGACCATCGTCTCTGGTCGATCAGCATCGGTCGTCGTCGCTGCGGGCACTCTGCGCCATTGCTTCCTCTGGTGGACGTGGCAAGTGGCGCCTGGCAATGGGATGCCCCAAGCTACATGTGTCGAAATTGCAATTGATCAGGCCAAGCGCGAGGGCGGAACTCGTGCTCGCTTTGGCGACCGGACGGTCGCCTCTTCGTGCCTGGAGCCTCATGGCTTTGCGACCGTCTCGTGACGGGCCCACTCTGTCACATACAGATGGAGGACTCGCCATGTGGCGGAATGTCACGGCCTACGGAAGCGCCGGCGCCGTCGACCGCAGTGCTTCCGCGGGATATCGCTTCATTCGGCGATGGTACTGGCGACAGAGATCGTCGACTGGCGGCGATTCGAGCGCCCCTCCCAACTCGCATGGCTACCCTGGGGCTTGTCTCAAGAGAAGGCAGAATGGGCAATCACCAGCCATTAGAGCGAATCCTTAATAGTTCGCAATAGGTTAGTCGTAGCCGGCCTGACTCCAGCCGAATCAACAACTACAAGCTGAGCATTGCCCCATATCTCATCTGGTGTTCTACTTGTCGGTCCTGCATTGAACCACACTCGTACATGTGCCCACTGGAGGCCGGGAAGAGCAAGTTTCGTGGAATCAATTCCCGTTCGCTTGTTGAATATGAACGTCGTAGTCGAGTCAATCCGCGCGAAGCCGACCGGTGCATTAGTCCTTCCCCGGTCGGGAATGAGTCTAAGCATGGATAGTTGCCCGAGCGAACCTGTGCCGCTTCGAAAGTCGCGCCCCGACACTTGGCCGCCAAAATCCGGTGGATTCGTTGGTATTGGTGGCAGTTTGGAGCGACAGCCCACTAGACAGAGCAAGGAAACCAGCGTGAAGGGTATCCTTAGGGTGTTCGAGTTTCGCATTGACTACCTCCTGTCCGGAACCTGCCCCTGTCTAGAAAATATGACTGGGCTGGCCTCCGGTTTATCCGTGGATTAGCTCCTCGGTGTGAACCGGAGTCGCCAGAGCCACCTGCGACGATGTTTCTGTCGCAATACACGGAGACCAGCCCATGTCATCTGTTGCAAAATCTACCACAGCCGCTGCGCCTCGCTCTATCATCTATCTCGGGATGGATGTGCACAAGGAGTCGATCGCCATCGCGGTGCTGCCGGAAGGAGCGAAGACACCGACGCGGTTGGATCGATTACCAAACGATTTACCGAAGCTGAGGAAATGGCTGGAGCGGATTGCGCGGGACGGTGAGATTCGCGCGTGTTATCGCACACCCAAATGCGCCGGGGCCAGCGTGTCCCTCAATTCGAGCACGAACAGAAGGCTGAGCAGCACCTCGAGATCTGCGTGACAATCGAAGAACAACAACAACACGTCAAAAGCATTTGGCTCTTGACGTGGGGCGCCGCTTCACAGAAAGCTGCAAGCGAATACAATAAGAGCGAGCGGCGCGAGCTTCATTAGAACCCTTGTCAGCCTCAGCGTGTGTTAGATCGCAGTCGGGTATAGTCCGGGTACATGGGTAACAGATCTGTCCGGCAACATGGGTAACACTCCTTCTAAACTGCATGGTAACTCCCCGTTGAGCGAGGATTGCCGATGCCCTGGTTGGAGACTGCCCCTGTGGAAGAGCGAATTCAGTTCATTCAGGACGCATTGAGCGACCGGTTTACGATGTCGGAGCTCTGCGCCCGGTACGGCGTCAGTCGACGCATCGGCTACAAGTGGCTTTCGAGGTACGAAGAGGAAGGCCGACGCGGTCTCAAGGATCGAAGCCGAGCTCCGCACCACTGCCCGCATCGCATCGATCACGAGCTGGCCGAACTCATCTGCGCATTCCGGCGAGAGCATCCGTTCTGGGGAGCTCGCAAGCTGCTCCGGGTTCTTGCTGATCGGAATCCAGGAGTGACACAGTGGCCAGCGCCAAGCACGACAGCTGATCTATTGGCGCGACGGGGTTTGGTGATGAAGCGGCGACGCCGCCGGCCGCATCAACATCCGGGAGTCGTTGCACCGACGACCCACGTTCCAAACGATCTCTGGACCGCAGATTTCAAGGGAGAGTTTCGCACCGGCAACGGGCTCTACTGCTATCCGCTGACGATCGCTGACCAGCACACCCGCTTCCTCCTCACCTGCCACGGATTACTCTCGACACAGACAGTGACCGCCAAACCGGTGTTCGAG
>JBKJRW010000066.1:0-10764 GCA_046593165.1 Gemmatimonadaceae bacterium | reverse complement strand
AGGCGCGATGATTCGAAAAGCGATAGAAGGTCGTCGGTAATCGCATTGATATCGAAATCTTCACCTGCGATGCACGAACGAAGGATGTGCACCGCGTCCTTCATGGCGCGAAGGCCGACCTGCTCTTCCTGGTACTCGACGATCAGCCACCACACGCCTTCGTCGCCTGATGGGACGACTCGTCCAAACGAAACATCGTTTCCGATCAGCGACTGAAGCTCGAGCGCGAGATGCTCCAGAATGTGCGGGAGGTGCGTGCCTTCCTTGAGTCGCTCGATGAATCCGCCTCTCTTGCCGCGGGTGCATCGGTGCGCTTCGAGAGTGGGTATGTTGGCAATGAGGCGGTCGGTGAGTCCAGCGATGTCGGCTGATGTCACCTTCTCGAGTGCGCCGAGCCGGATGTCACATGCGATGACCGGGGCGAGGCGCCAGTAATTGGGGCCCCGCAGGGCTCTGATTCGAGTGACACCCAGCTCGGCGGGGTCGTGTGTGTTTGCGTCTGCTGCTGCCGGGGGAGCCAAGGTCGTTGCTGGTCGGGTCGTTTGGGGGGCGGGGGAGCCTCAAAATCGCACAGTCAGAGTGGGAAAGGGAGGGTACCGCTTGGCCCAAAAGCTTTTTCACCCGGTTGGCGTTGAAAGACATTGATTGCCACTGGTGCGACCGCGGCGCCTTCGCGTATGACGCGCTACCTGCTACCCGCGTGGCCTGCTTTGCCAGCTTTCTGCTTTCGAGAGTCCATGCCGAAAAAAGCAGGCTCGGCCCCGAGTCCCACGGCCTTACCCGCGCCCCACCCGCTGCCCTCCCTCCTGATCAAAGAAGTGCGCCTTCGCAAGATCAAAGGCGAGCGTTACCGGCTCTCCAGTGCGCGGCAACGGCTGCGGCGACACGCGGGCAGTAATTGTAAAAGCTCCAACAGTGGCATAAACGAAAACTTCGTTGCCGAGCGCTTCGACGATATCCAGCCGGGCGGGCGCCAAAACTGGCGGATCGACAATAGTGGACTCACCGGCAAACAGCGCCGGCCCGGAAGAGGGCGCAACAGAGACATCCTCTGGACGGATGCCCATCGTGACGGCTTTTCCAAGAAGATCCTGGACCCGCACCGCGAGGCCGGGCGGAATCTGCAGCTTGAATGCACCCTCGCCCGCAATGAACTCGAGCGGCTCGGCAGCGCTGATAATGCCGGTTATGAAGTTCATCGCGGGACTCCCGATGAATCCGGCGACGAACCTGTTGGCGGGATGATCGTAGAGATTCATGGGGGTGTCGATCTGCTGCACATGACCCTTGTTCATCACAACGATCCTGTCGCCCAGTGTCATCGCCTCGACCTGATCGTGAGTCACGTAGATCATCGTTGCCTTCAGTTCCTGATGAAGGCGCGCGATCTCGCGCCTCATCTGCACCCGTAGCTGCGCATCGAGATTGGACAGCGGCTCATCGAAGAGAAAAACCTTCGGCTGACGCACTATCGCGCGGCCCAGTGCGACGCGCTGGCGCTGGCCACCTGAGAGCTGGCGGGGGGTGCGATCGAGAAAGCCTTCGATTCCGAGCGTCGTCGCGGCCAGGTTCACCCGTTCTTCGATCTCGGCCCTGGGAGTACTGCGGAGTTTGAGCGCGAACGCGAGGTTCTCGCGGACTGTCATGTGCGGGTATAGAGCGTAGCTCTGAAAGACCATCGCTATGTCGCGGTCCTTCGGCGGCACGTAGTTGACCTCACGCTCGTCGATGAAAAGCTTACCCGCGCTGATCGATTCGAGGCCGGCGATCATTCGGAGCGTCGTGCTCTTTCCGCATCCCGATGGGCCAACAAGCACGACGAACTCGCCATCGCTCACGTCGAGATCGACCCCATGAACGGCCACGGTCCCGGTCTGGTCGGGATAGATTTTCCTGATGCCCTCCAGTCTTACGCGCGCCATCGTTCCTCGGCAGCAAAATGATTGATTCGTTCCAATTTCCCGAAGGTTTTCTCTGGGGTGCTGCTACGTCGGCTTACCAGATCGAAGGTTCGCCGCTGGCGGATGGCGCGGGAGCGAGCAACTGGCACCGCTTTTCGCACACGCCCGGCATGACGACCAACGCCGATACTGGCGATGTGGCCTGCGACCACTATCACCGCTACCGCGACGATGTCGAACTGATGTCGAAGCTGGGTCTCAATACCTACAGGTTCAGCATTGCGTGGGGCCGGGTTCTCCCCGAGGGAACTGGCCGCGTGAACGAGCACGGTCTCGACTTCTATTCGCGACTGGTTGACTCGTTGCTCGAGCGCGGCATCGCGCCGAACGCCACGCTCTACCATTGGGATCTGCCTGCTGCGCTCGATGACCGAGGCGGGTGGCTCAACCGTGACATCGCGGAATGGTTCGCCGACTACGCCACGATAATGTTCGACCGACTTGGCGACCGCGTCCCGATGTGGGCGACGATCAACGAACCGTGGGTGATCATGGATGGTGGCTACATGCACGGAAAGCTCGCGCCCGGCCATCGAAGCCCGTACGAGGCGGCGATCGTGTCGCACAACGTACTCCGTGCGCATGGTCGAGGGGTGCAGGCGTTTCGAGCCAGCCAATCGTCGGGAAGAAGCGAGATCGGAATGGTCGTGAATCTGGAACCCAAGTACGCAGCGTCGGACTCGGTCGAAGATATCGCCGCGACTGCGCGAGCCGACGCGTACATGAATCGTCAGTATCTTGATCCACTCTTCTTCGGAAAGTATCCGGAAGAGATGGCTGAAATATTTGGAGATGCGTGGCAGGAATGGCCCTCGGAAGACATGCAGCTGATCACCGAAAAGTTCGACTTCCTCGGCATCAACTACTACACGCGAAGTGTCAGCAGGAATGACGATGACTGTCTGCCCGTTCGCGCCAGCGGTGTGGCTCAGCCGCAGCACGTCCATACGGAAACCGGCTGGGAGGTGTATCCCGAAGCTCTCACGCGCGTTCTGCTCTGGGTGAACGAACGTTATGGCGACATCCCGCTCTACGTGACGGAAAACGGCGCGGCTTTCTATGACGCTCCCGCATCGATAGATGGTATGGTTGATGATCCGCTGCGTGTCACTTACCTGCGTGGACATCTCACTGCGGTTCGCGACGCAATGCGACAGGGTGTTCCCTTGCGCGGATACTACGCTTGGTCGCTCCTCGACAACTTCGAGTGGAGCCACGGCTTTACCAAGCGGTTTGGGATCGTTCACGTTGACTACGCCACGCAGGGGCGCACGATCAAGTCGAGCGGGGCGTTCTATGCGAGTGTGATCGCCACGAACGGGGCGGCGCTGGACGAATAGTCGTGTTGTACGAATCGATCAGTACCGGAACGTGACGACAGCGGGAAGCCGACGGACTACGACCCCGCCTGCGTCGGTCCGCACGACTGACCCGTCAACTATCACTTGTCGCACGGGCCGGTCGGCCGGTGAGCGCACGATGAGCCCCCCGGGAGGAATGCGGGTGCCAGGCTCGATGCGTGCCTCGACTGCATTGCCCGCGAAGCGCATGGAGTAGCTCAACGGACCATAGTGCGTCGAAAGACCGCGGATGCCAACGCCACCTTCTTCTCGCACCCACCGCTCAGGTAACCCGGCCCCGATCACCAGCGACGAGTCGGACTCACGCTCGTACGCGAACATGTCGAGAGTAGAGCGAATGAAATCGGATCCAACCCAGGTGTGTGGCATGTCGCCAATGAACTTCGGATTCAGCGAGTCGCGCCACACCACCTCTGCCCACTGATGCCACGCTTTCGGGCGCTGGTGCCGGAAAAAGAACTCTGCCACCTCATGAGCCTTCTTCTTTTCACCCATGCGCACGAAAGTGCCGACGACGCGCCATTCGTATGGCGTGTAGATCTCCCACGACTTCGCGCCATCACGCCGGGTGAGGAAATTCTGATAGTACTTCTGGAACGTGCGATTGAGTGCAGGCTGTGGGAGATGAGCCTCCTCATCCGCCGGGTTCAACGCAATCGTCGTTGATGTAGCGTCGAAATCGCCAAGCTCTGCGGCACCCGGGATATAGTCGATTCTGTGCTGCGCCATCGACAGCCGAATCGAGGCGTAGAAATCCTTCCTGAACTGATCGCGGGACAAAGCGTACCGGCCCGACTCGGCCTTGCCGAGCGTAGTGGCTATTTCGGCAGCGTCCTTGAAGCCGCGCAGTGCAAAGAAGTCATCCCAGTACGAGTGCATCGGTTTGGCCGAATAGCCCTCGTGACTGATGGACTGCGGCATCAAGCCGTAGAACATACGCTTGTCACCGATCGTATACTCGGCGGTCGTGCGTGAAAGCCGCAGCGAATCCATGAACGCGAATGCACGCGACACGTTGGGCCACGTCCGCTCCAGAAGCTGTCGGTCTCCCGTGTGACGATAGTATTCGGCCACCAGGTAAATGAATTCTCCGTGGCTGTCGTTTTCGGGAACGGGGTCAGCGCCGCGACTGTCAACGCAGCATGGAATCTTCCCGTTGTCAAACTGAAACCGCGCGTACCAATCGATGAAATCCCTTACTTCCCTGTATTGACCGAGTCTTAGGAGGGCAGCCGAGGTGAGGGCGCCGTCGCGGATCCATGAGCGTTCGTAGGATCGGGAGCCCGGCTGGATTGCTGGACCGTCGCGGTTGATGAGGATGTAGGCGAGATTCGCGCGAATCGTCTTCGCGAAGTGCGATGCCGTTGGGGGGAGGGCGATGTTCACGCGGTCGAGCTTGTCGAGCCATGTGGATTCGACGGCGGCCAACTGGTTGAGAGTCCAGGTTCCGCGGCATTGATCCAGCGAAGCTGCACGCATGCAGGCTGGTGCTGCGGCGTGGAGCGGAATCGCGATGTCGATTGTGGTGTCGGCGTTGGGCGCGAGCCGGATATCCCACGCGAGCACGCCGGAGGCTCTTCCGAGTCGATCCCGCGCACTCGTAACGGATGGTAGTTGTGACAGGCGGAGGCCGTCGACGATGTTGCCTTCATCGAACGACGATGCGCCGAACCGCGACGCGGGTGTGAGTGGGAGCACGACGCGATCGCCATTTACGCGCACCATCCGACCGTCGTACGAAATGCTGTCGATGTTGGCGGATCCGCCCTGGGTATTCAGAAACTGCCAGGGCGGATTGACCTGGAATGGCCTGATCGCGACGTAAAGCGTCGCTCTTTGTGGCTGCGACGCGAGGTTGCGAATGCGGTAGCGTGCGTAAAGGACAGACGAATCTGGAGAGCCGGCGGCGAACCCTGTTACGGTCATCTCTATCCGTGGCGCCGTCCATGTCACAGATGGAATCGGCAGGTCGCCGCCCGCCAACGCGGAGCTTCTCGATGCGTTGCTCCAGGTGATCAGCTGTGCACCGGAATACAGGAAGGGCTCGATGGAGAACTGTCCCTTCCCCGACTCGATCATGCCCTGTTCGTCTATCAGTGCCTCCCGGCTATCTCCGTTCACCCCGATCACTGTCCAGTAGGACTGTTTTCCGGAGAAGTACCTCGGGTAGCTGCCGGAGGGAGCGTCGCGCGCGACAGCGGAGTAGAAATCATTCTTCGTCGCCGACCAGGCGAGCGGTTTGACTGAGATCTCCTTCAGGCCAAAGATGCCTCTCGAGGTAGCAAACCGAAGTGCGGGGAGGATTGAAAGGCGGACATACCGCGCATCGGATTCGGGGAGATACAGGTAATCCCGCGAAGCCGTGCTCTGGCCGACGGTGTAGGCGTCGGTCCAGGTGGTGCCATCGAGCGAAGTGCCGACTACGTATGATCCCGGTCTACGGCCTGTTTCCCAGTCGATGACGAGGCCGCCGAACTCACGTCGCTTGAGAAAATCGATCTCCAGTCGTTGGCTTCCGCTTACCTGCGCCGTGCGCCACGAAGTTGCGGCACGGCCGTCCAGTGCATTCGTCGCTGTGTGTCCCGGGGACGCAGATGTTGCCGTCAGTTTCGGCCGCAGCTCGTACTCGCCCTGCGGATCGAGCGGGGTCAGCACAAGATCGTCGATCCACACCGTGCCTTTTCCACCCGTACCGGCAGTGATCGCGATCTCGATTCCGGCGACCGTTTTCATGTCGCCGCCGCCAAGGGGGCCCCAGGCGAACGTGATGTGTCGCTTTTTACGGACGATCTTTCGCCACTCTCGGGGAAAGACAAACCCCGGCTGGTTGGACCACCAGACGTTGTCACCGCTCGGATCGATGAGCTTGAACTCGAGCGTGTTGACTGGCGCTTCGCCGCGAATCGAGAACGAGAGCTCGTAGTTGCCCGGCAGCGACAAGCTCACGTCACGATGCACGACTGCGTATCCGCCGTGCCCGTGGAAATCGAAGTCCAGCCGCATCGACTTGCCGGTTGTGCCGACATCCTGCGTGACGCGAAGCGAGACATCGTCGGAGGGTATCGCTTTCCACTTCGCCACCGACTCGAAATTGTCGATGACGATGCCGCTCTGAAGCAGCATCATGCCTGCGAGAGCAGGGAACAACGCGATCACCCCTTCACGCTCCCCGCCATCACGCCCTGGATGTAGTAGCGCTGGAGGAAGAGAAACACGAGCATCACGGGGATTACCGTTATAACGGAGCCGGCCATCATCAACTCCGTATCCTGTACGTGCTCACCGGACAGATTTGCGAGCGCAACCGGGAGAGTGTACAGCGACTCGTCGCTCAATACGATGAGAGGCCACATGAAGTCATTCCACGTGGCGAGGAACGTCCAGATCGCGAGAGTCGCGAGAATCGGAACGATGCCCGGCACGACTATCGACCAGAAGATTCTGAACTCCGATGCGCCGTCTACGCGAGCGGCGTCGAGCATCTCATCCGGAATAGCGAGTGCGTACTGCCGCACGAGAAATATTCCGAAGATGCTCGCCAGCCCGGGGATGATCACTCCCCAGTAGGTGTTGATGAGCCCCATGTTCTTGAGGAGCAGAAACAGCGGCAGCATTGCCACCTGGACTGGAAGAACAAGCGCCGTCGAAAGGGTACGGAAAAGCCGGTCACGTCCCCTGAAGCGCAGCTTGGCGAACGCGTAGCCGGCCATCGAATTGATCGCCAGCGAACTCAGTGTGACGACGAACGCCACAAAAGCGCTGTTCAGCAAATACCGGCCAAGATTCAGCCGGGTGAACAGATCCAGATAGTGATCGAACGTCACCCGGCTCGGAAAGAACCTCGGCGGAAAACTGCTCGCCTCACCCGATGGCATCAGCGATGCCGATACCATCCACACCATCGGCAGAAGTGCCATCACCGCGCCAGTCACCAACATTCCGTAAAGCAGAATTCGCGAGAGACGGTCGCGCTGGCGGGCGGACGACATCGCCTTGCGACCCGATGACTCAGTCATGTGGCGCGCTCCCTCTGTAGACGGAACTGCACGAGCGTCGCCAGCAGAATGACGATAAAGAGCACGAACGCTATCGCGGCGGCATATCCCATTCTCCACCACCTGAAGCCTTCCTCGTACATCAACAGCACAACACTAGTCGTACTCCTCAGCGGCCCTCCCTGCGTCATCACATACGGCTCGGCGAACAACTGGAAGTAGCCGATCATCGTGATGACGGTAACGAAGACGAGAGTGGGCGCGAGCATCGGCAGGGTGATACTGAAGAAGCGGCGGAATGGACCGGCTCCGTCTATCGCTGCCGCATCGTACAGCTCTTCGGGAACCGCTTGAAGCCCGGCGATGAAGATGAGCATGTTGTAGCCGAAGCTCTTCCACACAGCCATGAGGATGATGGCGGGCATTGCCCAGTGCGGGTCGCCAAGCCAGTCAATGGGTGCCATGCCCAAGACCGACAGGGCGTAGTTGAAGAAACCGTAGCGGGTGTGGTAGAGGTACCGCCACACGATCGCGACAGCGACCAGAGTGGTGACGAATGGAGTGAAATAGATCGTCCGAAAAAATCCCTTGAAGCGCACCAGCTTGGAATTCAGCAATAGGGCAGCACCAAGCGAGACCGCGATCGTGAGCGGGCCGCCGACGAATGCGAAGTAGAGCGTGTTCCTGAGCGCGTTCCAGAAATCAGGGGTCTGGAGAAGCCGCGCGTAGTTGTCGAACCCCACGAACCGCGTATTTCCCGGGTTGGCTATTCCATAGAGATCGAAATCGGTGACGCTGAGCAGGAGCGAGGCGGCAACGGGCAGGAAGAAGAAGACACCGATGAGCGCCAGCGCGGGCGCGAGAAAAAACCAGGCGGCTGTGTTTGCTTCAGAGGGAATACGCAGTCGCGAAGTTTTCATTCTCGTGCGACTGCGCGCCGTGACATCATCCACCGGCGCTTGACGAGAAGATTATCCACGTCGCGATCGAGCGCCTTCATCGCCTGCTGCGGAGTCTGACGTCCGCGCACCGCGCGTTCACCGTGCTCGAAGACCTTCGTCGCGATCTGCTCCCACTCCGGTACCTGCGGTGTGGGAACGACGCGGTCGAGCTGCTCGCGAAACGCGGCCGCGTAGCGATTGCCGGCGAGTGTCGAATCGAGCCATACAGTGCGCCGTGGAGGGAGATCGCCGGTGAGTTTATGGAACTTTACCTGCACGTCCGGTCGAGAGAGATACTCCATCAATGCCCAGGCCTCGGCCTTGTGCTCGCTTTTCCTGAACAGTGACAGGCTCGCGCCGCCCGCGAGCGAAACCCCTGGCCCGTCCATGCCCGGGAGCGGAGCGGTCATCCACTTGTCCTGCATGTTCTTCGGCAGGCGGGTGGAGAACTCTCCGATTTGCCATGGACCGCTGATGTACATCGCGATGTTTCCGCGCTCGAACTCCTGGTAGAGATTCGATATCTCGGTTCCGCTAAGAGTTGGAGCGAGACTGTCCTTGAAGAGCTGCACATAAAAATCGAATGCTTTCAAAAACTGCGGCTGGCTGAATGCGCCGAACTGACCGGCATCGCGCAGCAGCGGCGATCCGGCCTGGAGGCCGAGTATCACTATGGGCGGCCACTCGGTAATGGGAATGAGGAGTGGATACTGATGCGGCCCCATGCGTGATCTGATGCGGACCATTGCCTCGCGCCAGTCGGCCCATGTCGAGGGCATTCGGTCGTATCCAGCCTTGGCGAGCAGATCTGTTCTATAGAAGATGACGCGGGTATCCACGTACCATGGAATGCCATAGGTGACGCTATCCACGACATTCGTGCTCCAGATTCCCGGGAAATAATCGCTGCGCACGATGTCGCGCGATGCCGCGACTCGCTGATCGAGCGGCTCGAGCGCGTCCAGGGCAACAAATTCCGGTACCCATGTATTGCCGAGCATCGCGATGTCGGGTGTCGCGTCTCCCACGTAAGCGGTCAGGAGTTTCTCGTGCGCCGCCGACCACGGGATCTGTTGTACCTGCACCCGGACGCCGGGATGCTCGCGTTCGAACGCGGGCACCAGCTCCGACAGCACTTCGCCTTCGCGCCCCATCGCCCACAATCGCAGCGTCGTTTTCTGATCGGCAGACGCGGGCGAGCACGCCATTCCGAGGCCGAGAAGGGCGGCGATGATCCACGCCTGAGCGAACGGTGCGCGCAAACCTCGTTTCAAGAGCAGCCTCCCTGGCTACTGATCGAGCCATCCACCGGTGAATCCGGCTCGCTTGAGGCCGCGAATGATGTGCGGATTCGTGCGCATCACCCGCCAGACGAGACCCGTGCGGTAGTTCTCGACCATCGCAATTATCGGCCCCTGATCGATTCCCAGATAATCGGTATCGAACCAGCCCGCGCCGCGAACGATCTTGCCATGCTGTGGCTTGATGTCGAGATCGAAGGTCGGGTTGAATGAATCCAGAAAGCCATACGTCGAGAAGAGATTGTCGCCGTACTTCTCCCGCATCGCGACCAGTGCAGGTATCGCGATCTCGGGCGCGAAAGCCACGGAACCGCCGGCAGCGGTGGGCCCCAGTGTTCCGTCATCGCGAATCTCACCTGCTGCCGCACCGCGAGCGGAGTACGTCCAGAACGTGCGTTGCGCGCCCCTGATATTCAGCTTGATATCCAGCGGACCATCGACGGCCGTGAGCCCCCAGATGTCGGGGCCGTAATCCTTCCAGTTACCCGGATTGGCAATCGCGTACGCACGCTGGGAGAGCGTGGCCCGGCGCGAGTTCTCGAAGTAGTCGATTCCCTTCGAGCGCGTGTATGAGTCCTGAATGCCGCGAAAGTCGATCCAGATGTGCGAGTACTGATGGCCGAACAGCGGCGCGAAGTTGATATGCTGTTGTCCGTAGAACTCGGCCCACCTGTAGGTGCTTCTGTAAGCATCCCACGACGACATATCTACGGGATAAGTCGGCGAGCCGAGCGCGAGGATGTTGAGGATGATCGCCTCGTTGAGGCCGTGCCAGTCGGCTTCGATGTAACCGCTCTCAGGTTTCCATCCCATGCTTACCAGCGGCGTTCGGGGACGAGCCCATTGCCAGTCAACACGATTGTAGAGTGAGTCGCCATACGCGCGGATCGAGGCTTCGGTCGGATTGTTCTGCGTGAAATAGGACTGGCAGAAAAGAACGCCTGCGATGAGAAGCGACGTATCTATTGTCGAAAGCTCTACCTGCTCGAACCGGAGTCCGGTGTCCATATCGAGAAAGTGGTAGAAGAATCCCTTGTAGCCGGTGACGCCTGTTGCTTGTGGGCCCTGCGGCGCTCGGTACATGAAACGGAGCGTTGTCAAAGTCCGCTCGGCGGCCGCGCTTCGTGTTACGTACCCGCGTTCGATGCCGATGGGGTAAGCGGTCAGCGCGAAGCCGATCGCGGCAACGCTCGAAAAACTTTTTG